>DATGVD010000476.1:0-16064 GCA_035300785.1 Pyrinomonadaceae bacterium
ATCCACAACCCCCAGATACGGCTCGAGCGTCGTGAACGGATAATCGGCGATCTTTGGACGCGCGGCAGAAATTCTGGAGATGAATGTCGATTTACCCGCATTCGGAAATCCGACCAGGCCAACGTCCGCGAGCAGTTTCAATTAGAGTTGGAGTTCAAACTCTTCGCCTGGACTCCCTTCCTGGTGATACCGGGGCGCGCGGTTGGTCGAGGTGGCAAAGTGCGCGTTGCCAAATCCTCCGCGGCCACCGCGCGCCGCGAGCCAGCGCGCGCCGTCCTCATCCAGGTCAGACAACAGATCGTTCGTGCGCGGATCAAAAATCTGGGTTCCGATCGGCACGCGCACGATCGCGTCGGCTCCTTCGCTCCCGGTTCGGTTGCTGCCCTCGCCGTGCAGGCCGCGGCCGGCAACGTGCTCGGGGTTGTAACGCAGGTGCAGGAGCGTGTTCACCGACTCGTCGGCGACAATCCAGACGTCGCCACCGCGCCCGCCGTCGCCCCCCGAAGGACCGCCGCGCGGGACAAATTTTTCGCGGCGAAAAGCAGTCACGCCGTTACCGCCGTGGCCACCGCGGATGCGAATCTTGGCGCGATCAATGAACATCTGAAATCAAAAATGCGCGCCCACTGAGATAAAACTTTCCGCGGGCGTCGCATTGAATTGAAAAGAATTGAAAACTTCGAACAATTTTATTTCTAAGACGCAGCCGAGGTAGCCGCGATCTCGGGATACACGCTAATAAACTTGCCGGAACGCCCCTTGTCTTCGAATTTGACCACGCCGGCGACCATAGCGAACAACGTGTCATCCTTGCCGCGGCCGACATTCTTGCCGGGCTTCCATTTCGTGCCGCGCTGGCGCGCCAGAATGTTGCCGCCAAGGACGCGTTCGCCCCCAAACTTTTTCAGTCCTAAACGCTGGGCCGCCGAATCGCGGCCATTACGCGAAGAACCTACGCCTTTCTTATGAGCCATTTCCTAATTTTCGATTTGCGATTGCTGATTTGCGATTTTCCGAAAACCCACGAAGGGTTTCAATCTGAAATCTAAAATCAAAAATCTAAAATCGCCTCCTACCCAATCGATTCAATCTTCACCGTCGTAAATCCCTGCCGGTGCCCCTTGGTCCGCTTGTAGTGCTTACGTCGCTTTTTCTTGAACACCACAATCTTGGTGGCCCGACCATGGTCCAGGATCTTGGCGGTCACCTTCGCTCCTTCGACCAAAGGCGAGCCCAGCTTGGTTTCCTTGTCGGCGCCAACGGCGAGCACATCGAGCTCCACTGAAGCTCCAACGTCTTCCTTTAGCGAAGGAACGCGGAGCGTCGCGCCCTTTTCGACGCGAAACTGTTTTCCCCCAGCTCTAACAATTGCGAACGACATTTCCTTTTCCTATCCTCTCAGTGAGCCCCGCGCACTACCGAAAAGTCGAGCATTATAAAATTACGCAGACGCCCCCGTCAACGCGGCAGACGCCGTCACGTCCGGGCGTTCCGTTACGCCCTTCCCGGCCAAAAAGTCTTCGAGAAAGCGCGTGGAGATATTACCGGCCTGAAAATCCGGATCGTTCATGATTTTCAAGTGCAAAGGAATCGTGGTTTTGATCCCTTCGATGACCATCGCTTCCAGCGCCCGTCGCATCCGGGCAATCGCCAACTCCCGCGTCCGCGCGTGCACGATGACTTTGGCGATCATCGAGTCATAAAAAGGCGGCACGCGATAACCGGGATAAACGTAAGTGTCCACCCGCACGCCTGGACCGCCCGGAAGATTGAACGTAGTAATCGTGCCGGGCGAAGGCGCGAAGGTTTCCGGGCTTTCAGCATTGATGCGGCACTCAATCGCGTGGCCGACCATGATCACATCATCCTGGCCGAACCCGAGCGGCTCTCCTTCAGCGATGCGAATCTGGTTGCGCACAATATCGGTGAGCGTCACCATTTCAGTGACCGGATGCTCGACCTGAATGCGCGTGTTCATTTCCATGAAGTAGAAACGTTTGTCTGCATCGAGCAGAAACTCGAACGTCCCGGCGCTGGAATAGCCAATCGACTTGCACGCGGCCACCGCCGCCGCGCCCATCTCCTGGCGCAGCTCCGGCGTCATCACCGGCGACGGCGCCTCTTCGAGCAATTTCTGATGCCGCCGTTGAATCGAGCATTCGCGTTCGCCGAGATAAACACACTCGCCGTACTCATCGGCGAGCACTTGAATCTCGATGTGGCGCGGACGCTCGACAAAGCGCTCGATATAGACATCGCCGTTCTTGAAAGCGGCCGCCGCTTCGTTTGACGCCGTCTCCAAAGCCTTGCCCAGCTCACTTTCGGAGCGCACGACGCGCATGCCGCGCCCGCCACCGCCGGCGGAAGCTTTGACGATCACGGGAAAGCCGATCTCGCGCGCAATGGCCAGCGCGTCAGTCTCTGATTCCAGAGCTGTCGGGCTCCCGGGAACAATCGGCACGCCGGCGGCCTTCATCGCGCGCCGGGCTTCAACTTTCTCGCCCATCAATTGGATAACGTCCGAGCGGGGGCCGATGAACTTGATGTTGCAGGCTTCGCAGATTTCGGCGAAGTAGGCCGACTCAGCCAGAAAGCCGTAGCCCGGATGGATCGCATCAACGTTGAAGATCTCGGCCGCGCTGATGATCGCGGGAATGTTGAGGTAGCTTTGGGCCGAAGGCGCGGGCCCGATGCACGCTGACTCGTCGGCAAAGCGCACGTGCAACGAATCTCGATCAACGTCGCTGTGCACGGCGACGGTGCCGATGCCCATCTCTTTGCACGTCCAGATAATTCGGCAGGCGATCTCGCCGCGGTTGGCGATCAGAATCTTGCGAAATCGTCGTGGGCCGTTGTTCATAACTGTAAGCAGTGAGCGGTAAGCAGTGAGCAGTTGGCAGAACTTCGGATTCCTGCTTACTGCTCACGGCTCACTGCTCCTTGATTCCGAAGAGGGGCTGTCCGTACTCGACGGCCTGGCCGTTCTCGACGTAAATCTTGACGACTTCGCCCGTAGTTTCGGCCTGAATCTCGTTCATCAACTTCATCGCTTCGATAATGCAAACGACCGTGTTGGGCTCGACTTTGCTGCCGATGCGCACAAAGCTTTCGGCTGTCGGCGAGGGCGAGCGAAAGAAGGTGCCGATGATGGGCGAGGTAATAATGTGCAGATCCTGATCTTCCGAGGCGGCCTCTTCGGCCTGAGCTCCCGGATGCGGCGGAGCAGTGGGTACGCCCTGGCCCGAGGGGCCAGCGCCCAGTTTTTCAGGGGCAGGGGAAGCAGCTGAAGTCAGCGCGGTAACGCCCTCGACCTGCGGGCCCCGACTAACCTTGACATGAAAGCCCTCGCGCTCCAATTCAAAATGCGTAAGCTCGTTCCTGGTAATCAAAGTAACCAGCTCGCGCAGCTCGGCCATGTTGATCGAGGCTTCCAGGTGCCGTGCCTGGTTTCGATGCCGCCGGCCGCGGTGGTCGCGATTGGACGGCCGTGCCGGGGCTGAAACTTCGGCCTGGTTTTGCTTCTCTGAATCGCTCATCGCTCTCTTTACTCCGGTTGACATCGAATACTTCCTTGTCCGGTTTGCGCCGCGATTGCGGCGAGCCTACTAAAGCAAGAGCCCCGATGTCGGCCAATGAAGCCGACCGGGGCCGAGCCACGGAGTCTCTTCTATTCCTCGGTTCCTGCGGTGTCCTTTGTGTCCTTTGCGTCAGTCGCCTCAGCCGTCGTCTTGCTATCCTTCTTCTTTCCAGATCCTTTAGTACGCTTGCGCGCCGCCTCGGCGGCTTCCTTTTCGCGCGAGTTGTCCACGAGCTCGATCATGGCCAGTTCCGCGCCATCGCCAGCCCGGCGACCCATGCGAATAATTCTGGTATAGCCGCCGGGACGATCCTTGAAACGTTCGCCCAGCTCGTCAAAAAGCCGTTGCAGCGCCGCAACTCCTGAGGTGCGCGGCGGTTTTGGCTGGCCGCGCCGTCCGGCCGCGGCGGCCTGGGCGTGATTGCCAGAATGAAAGAAAGAAGCGGCTTGCCGTCGCAAGTGCAGTCCATCGGCATCGGAGCCATTTTCGAGACTGGCGGCGCGGCGAGATAGCGTGATCGCCCGCTCGACGAACGGCCGCAACTCTTTGGCCTTCGGCATGGTGGTGACGATGCGATCCTCGCGCGAATTGATTAGCGAAGTCGCCAGGTTCCGCAACATCGAGATGCGATGCTCAGTAGTCCGGCCAAGTTTACGATGTGCCTTTCGATGACGCATTACTTTTTTCCCTACTGCACGGCGGCTTCGAATTCATCCGCCCCGTCGTCGCTCTCACTGTCGATGTCGCTGTCGCTGTCGCTTTGGCCGCTACCCGGAATCGGATTGCCCTGCTCGTCAAACTGGATTCCAAAGTCGAGCCCCATCCCGCGCAGAATGTCGCGAATTTCCCCGAGGGATTTCTTACCAAAGTTCTTGGTCGCCAGCATTTCACGCTCCGATCGCTGCACCAGATCGCGAATTGTCTTGATCCCGGCGTTCTTCAGGCAGTTATAGGAACGCACGGAAAGCTCGAGCTCATCCACCGAACGATCGAGTTGGTCGTTGCGCGGCAAAGGTGCTCGCTCCTGCTGCTGATAGCTGAACTCGTCGCTGTCTTCTTCGAAATTGATGAAGATCGCCATGTGATCTTTGATCAACTTCGCCGCCAGGCCAATCGCATCGTCGGGTTTGACCGAGCCGTCAGTCCAGACCTCGATCGTCAGCTTGTCGTACTCAGTGTTCTGCCCGAGACGCGCGGCGTCGACCGCGTAGTTAACCTTTTTCACCGGTGTGTGCACCGAATCGATCGGGATATAACCGAGCGAAAGATCCTCGTCAAAGTTGCGGTCGGCAGACACGTAGCCGCGGCCACGCTTTAGACGCATTTCGATGTTGAGCGAGCCGCCACCGCTTAGAGTTGCGATGTGCAAACCCGGATCAAGAATCTCGACGTCGCCATCTGCCTGGATGTCCCCGGCGGTCACTTCGCCTGGGCCCGTCCTGGAGATGGTTAAAGTCTTCGCTTCATTGCCGTGCAACGTGAACGGGACCTGTTTGAGGTTCAGGATCACATCCGTGGCATCTTCGACTACTCCCTTAATCGACGAGAACTCATGCTCGACGCTTTCGATCTTGACCGCCGTAATGGCCGCGCCTTCGATCGACGAGAGCAGCGCCCGCCGCAGGGAATTGCCTACAGTTGTACCGAAGCCGCGTTCAAATGGCTGGGCCGAGAATCGCCCGTAGCGGTCGGTCAGCGTTTCGCTGTCAGCCGCCAGACGACGCGGCATTTGAAAGCCAGTCCAGAGATTGTTTTGGTCCATAACCTACCGTTAGAAAATTTGGGGAAAATCATGCAGCCTCTGAACGCGCGCTTCAGTCGCGCGGGCCTCGAGGCGCGCCAAAGTTACTTACTATAAAGTTCCACGATCAGTTGTTCGTTGATCGAACGATCGACGTCTTCTCGCGTTGGCAGTGCTGTGACCGTCGCGCTCATTTCCGCGCCGGCGGCCGAAATCCAGGCGGGACGGCCGCGCCCCGCCGCCGTCTGCCAGGCGCCCTCGACGTGCGGGTTTTTGCGACTCGCTTCTTTCACGCTGATAACCTCGCCGGGTTTTACCTGGTACGAAGGGATATCAACCTTTCGTCCATTCACGAGCACGTGTCCGTGATTTACGAGTTGGCGAGCTTGCCGTCGTGAAGTTGAAAACCCGGCCCGATACGCCGCGTTATCCAGCCGCCGCTCAAGCAGAAATAGAAGGTTCTCGCCGGTGATTCCTTTCTGGCGAGCCGCGCGTTCGAAATAATTTCGAAATTGTCCTTCGAGAATGAAGTAGATGCGTTTGACCTTTTGCTTTTCGCGAAGCTGCTGGCCGTAGCCTTGCAGAGCCTTCCCGCGCCGCATCGAGTTGCCGTGTTGTCCGGGCGGTTGCGTACCCCGCTTCTCAATCGGACAAGAAGGTTTGTAACAACGGTCGCCCTTGAGGAAAAGTTTTGCGCCTTCGCGGCGGCACAGACGGCACACCGCATCTCTATACCTAGCCAATCGTTTCTGCCTCCAGTCTAAATACCTAGACGGAAAAGTTTACAGGCCCGCATCTTTGAAACTCCAGATTTGATCTGAAATTAGAGCCGGAGCCCTTCGTCCTTTAGGTCAACATCATTGCCAATTGGAAATCTTCTAAACTCTACGCCGCTTCGGCGGCCGGCATCCGTTGTGCGGAATCGGCGTCGTATCTCGAATTGCCGTAACGCGAACGCCGGCGTTACTAATCGCGCGAATGGCCGACTCGCGGCCGCCGCCCGGACCCTTGACGCGCACTTCGGCCTGTTGCATTCCGGCTTCTACCGCCTTCTTGGCCGCTTCATACGCCGCTTGCTGGGCCGCAAAGGGCGTCCCCTTGCGCGAGCCGCGAAATCCGCGCGCGCCCGAAGACGATTGCGCAATCAGGTTTCCTTCCAGATCGGTTATCGAAATCATCGTGTTGTTGAACGAAGCCGCGACATACACAATCCCGATCGGAATATGCTTCTTCTCTTTCTTGCGAAAGACCTTCTTCTTTCCGCCCGCTGTTGCTTTTGCCATTATTACTTCTTTCCTGGCGCCTTCTTCTTGGCGATGGTCGCGCGACGCGGACCTTTGCGAGTGCGCGCGTTCGTATGCGTGCGCTGGCCCCGCACCGGCAAGCCGCGGCGATGCCGCAGGCCGCGATAGGCGCCAATGTCCATCAAGCGCTTGATGTCCATTTGGACGCGCTTGCGCAGATCGCCTTCGATCTCGCCCTGCGCTTCAAGAATGGCGCGAATGCGGCTCAGATCGTCTTCGCTCAGATCTTTGATCCGGGTATCCAGATTCACCTGCGCCTCGACCAGGATCGACGCGGAACGCGATCTGCCGATTCCGTAAATGTAAGTAAGGCCGATCTCTGCACGCTTATTCGGCGGAAGATCGACACCGGCGACACGAGCCATAGCTTCTCTCTATTTCTGCCTCTGTTTGTGTTTAGGGTTCGTGCAGATTACGCGCACCACGCCCTTGCGGTGAATCACCTTGCACTTATCACAAATCTTTCTTACCGACGCCCGCACCTTCATAATCCCTCACTCTGTCCTACTTGTATCGATAGGTGATTCGCCCGCGATTCAAATCGTATGGAGACAACTCAACCAAAACGCGATCACCAGGAAGGATCCGGATAAAATGCTTACGCATCTTGCCCGAGATGTGCGCTAGCACCTGGTGCTGGCTTTCCTCAAGCTCAACCCGAAACATCGCGTTCGGCAGGGTCTCGAGGACTTTGGCCATGACCTCTATCGCCTCTTCCTTCGCCATACAGACAATGGGCACTAAACTGCCTTTGCTGGCAAACTTCGCATATTAACATGCGCCTTATGCAATTGCCAAGCCGCGCTCGGCTTATGAAAGACTCGCTATTTCCGTCTCTGCCGGCGTATTTGCGGCGACTCTGGTCAGTACTTCCGGTCCATCTTCGGTAACCGCAATCGTATGTTCGGCGTGAGCACTCGGAAACCCGTCAACCGTAACAACCGTCCAGCCATCCTTTAGAGTTTTCGTGTAATACGAACCCATATTCACCATCGGCTCGACCGCAAAGACATAGCCCTTCTTGATTTTCGGGCCTTTGCCGGGCTTTCCGTAGTTGGGAATCTGTGGGTCTTCGTGCATCTGGCGACCAATACCATGCCCAACATAATCACGCACCACCGAGAACCCATGCTCCTCGGCGTGCGACTGCACCGCCCAGCCAATATCGCCCAGATGCTTGCCCGCGCGGCACTGTTCGATCGCCAGTTCCAGGCATTCTTCGGTCACTCGAATCAGCTTCAATCGATCCTCGCTGGCGTTCCCGACCGGAATAGTCGTCGCCGTATCACCGACAAAGCCATCCAGAGTCACGCCGACATCAATCGAAAAGATGTCGCCTTCCTGCAACTCGTAAGTCGAAGGAAAGCCGTGCACGATCTGTTCATTCACCGACGCGCAAATCGAGAATGGAAAACCGTTGTAGCCTTTGAAAGTCGGATATGCGCCGGCGTCGCGGATCATCTTGTCAGCGGCAGCATCGACCTTAAGCGTGGTGATGCCAGGTCCGACCATCTGGCGGAGTGCCTGCAACACCTGGCCCACCAGCCGCCCCGAAGCGCGCATCTTTTCGATCTCTTTCTGTGACTTTCCAATGATCATTGGCGGAGAGCAGATTTCAGTCGGTGTTCACGATCCGTTCAAGGTCGGCATAGATCTCTTCCGGCGATCGCGCTCCACCAACTCGATGCAAACGTCCGGTGCGCTGATAATAATCGAGCAGGGGTGCGGTCTCACGATCATAAGTTTCCAATCTCACCCGGACTCTTTCCGGCGTGTCATCGGCGCGATGATCCAGTTGCGCTTCGGGGTGATGGTCGCACTTGCCGTCTACTTTCGGCGGCCTAAAATAGATATTGTAAATCTCTTTACAAATTGGACAGATACGACGCCCCGTCATCCGCTTTTCCAGAAGCTCCAGAGGAACGTCCAGAAGAATCGCTTTCAACTTTCTATTTTGCCGTGCGGCCAGCTCCTCGAGCATTTCGGCCTGAGCCGCGGTCCGAGGAAACCCGTCGAGTATGTACCCATCACGATCAGCGTCTTTCGCTGTTCGACCTTCGACGACTCGAATTACCAGTTCATCGGGAATCAACCGTCCTGATTGCTGAATTGCGCGCACCTCTTCGGCGAGCGGGGTGTGCGACTCGGCCAGTTCGCGAAACATGTCGCCGGTGGAAATCTGCGGCAAATGCTGGCGCTCTTGCAGCAAGCGCGCCTGCGTGCCCTTGCCGGCACCCGGCGCGCCCATCAAGACGATGATCTTGGACATTGGTATTTGGTTTAGAACCTGGATTTTAGATGTGCGCTTTGATCGCGAGTCTCTGAGACGGGGACTTCAAACCTTTCCAAAAACCAAATCGCGAATTGGCGATCAAAAATCCAGGAACGACTATGCTCTGCGCCCGCGCAGTCTTCCACCACTGCCCAGAAATCCTTCATAGTTCCGCATGACGAGTTGGGCTTCGATTTGTGAAACCGTGTCCATGGCTACGCCGACGAGAATCAGCAGCGACGTGCCGCCAAAGTAGAATTGATAGCCCATGCCAGTCGGAATCCACTGCAGGCCCGGCGTGGTGCTCACGAACGAATCGAGCCATGTGCCGATTAGCGGCAGTCGCGCCACTTTATATCCGCTCAACATGAACTGGGGAAAGAAAGCTACCATGGCGAGATAAATCGCGCCCACTGTCGTCAGTCGAGTCAGAATCGTGTTCAGGTATTCCGCCGTCGCGCGGCCCGGCCGGATTCCGGGCATGAATCCGCCGTGCTTGCGCAGGTTGTCGGCCACCTCTTCAACGTTGAATACAATCGACACATAGAAGAATGTGAAGAAGATGATCAGCGACAGAAAGACAAGTTCATAATAGGGATCGCCGGCGTGAAACACCTGGAAGAAGGCAAAGATCTTCCCATACCAATTGACTGGATTCTTCGGCGGAAAAGCCGAGAACAAACTCTGCGGCATCGACAGCACCGACGATGCGAAGATGACGGGAATCACGCCGCCCATGTTCAGTTTCAGCGGCATCGTCGTCTGTTGCCCGCCCACCAACTGGCGGCCGACGTGTCGCTTGGCATAGCTCACCGGGATCTTGCGCCGCGCTGCCTCCACGAAAACGATAAAGGCGATAATTGCCACCAGCGCCAGAACCAGCGCGAAGACGCCAATGATTTCCAACGTGTCGCCGCCGCTCATGCGGCCCATCACCTGCTGCACGCCGCGCGGGAGGCCGATCACAATGCCGGCAAAGATCAGCAAAGAGATTCCATTTCCAACTCCGCGCTCGGTAATCTGCTCGCCCAGCCACATCACGAAAATCGTGCCGGTAGTCAGCGTCAGCACAGTAGTCAGGAAAAAGCCCAACGCGCCCGGTTCGCCAAAGTTCGGTCCGACCTGGTTCACTTGCAACCAGTGCGCGACGAACGAGGTTTGCAGTCCAGCCAGCAGCACGGTGAGATATCGCGTCCACTGATTGATTTTCTGCCGCCCCATCTCGCCTTCTTCCTGCAGCTTCTTCAGCTGCGGCGAAACCACGGTCATCAACTGCAGAATGATTGAAGAGGTGATGTAAGGCGTGACGCCCAACGCAAAGATCGAGATCACTCGGAAATTACCGCCCGAGAATAGATCGAGCACGCCCAGGAGCGTGCCACTGACATTGCCCCAGACCTGCTTCAGTCTTTCCTGGTTGATTCCCGGCGCGGAGACGTGCGCCCCCAGGCGATAGATCGCCAGGATGCCCAGAGTGAAAAGAATGCGCCGGCGCAGGTCCGGCACATTGAACATGTTGCGAACGGCTGCTAGAAACTTTTCCATAAAGGTTTGACGCCCTCTCCCTCTGGGAGAGGGTTGAGGTGAGGGTTTAGCTCGACGGTCTAACTACGTCCCTCACCCTAGCCCTCTCCCAAAGGGAGAGGGGAAAAATCAACCGCCGATGACAGTTGCGGCGCCGCCGGCTTTCTCGATTTTCTCGCGCGCGCTCTTGGTGAAACGGTGCGCGGAAACCTTGAGCGCCTTCTTGATCTCGCCGTTTCCCAGCACAACGATGTCATGCTTTGCCTTCTTGATGATCCCGCGAGCGTGCAGGAGGGCCGGGGTGATCTCGTCGTTCGCAGTAAAATGTTTTTCCAGCGCTTCCAGGTTCACCTCGGTCCAGCGCTTTTTGAAAATATTGGTGAAGCCACGCTTGGGCAGGCGCCGGTGCAAGGGCATCTGGCCGCCTTCGAAACCGATCTTCGAAGAATAACCGGAACGCGACTTCTGGCCCTTTTCACCACGGCCGGCAGTCTTTCCCAATCCCGAGCCGGGGCCACGACCGACGCGTTTCTTCTTGTGCGTCGAACCTTTTGCGGGATGGAGATTGTTAAGAGATAAAGCCATATTCATCACCCGATGATTCGCAAGAGATGCGGCACTTTCTCAACCGCGCCGCGCATCGACGGCGTGTCCGGCCGCTCAACGATTTGATTCAGTTTCCGCAGGCCCAGACAGCGAACGACGCGTTTCTGCGTCTCGGGAAAGGCGATCCCGCTCCGGTAATACTGGATCCGAATCTTAGCCGGCGCGGCTTTCTTCTCAGTCTTTTTCTTCGTAGCCATATGCTTTGTCGCTTTACAGGTCTTCTACCTGTTTGCCGCGCAGGCGCGCCACTTCAAACGGATCTTTCATCTTGAGCAGTCCGTCGAAGGTAGCGCGCACGACGTTGTGCGGATTGGTTGAGCCCAGAACTTTCGTGCGCACATCGCGAACGCCGGCCGCCCGCATTACCGCGCGCACCGCGCCGCCTGCGATTACGCCGGTTCCCTGCGAGGCCGGCTTCATCAGGACTCGGCCGGCTCCAAACTTGCCGATCAACTGATGCGGTAAAGTGTTCTCGATCAGCGGCACGCGGATCAGGTTCTTCTTGGCAGCCTCGACCGCCTTCTTGATCGCCAAAGGTACCTCGCGCGCCTTACCGGTGCCAAAACCGACGTGTCCGGCTTCGTCACCTACAATGACCAGCGCCGCGAACGAAAGATTTTTTCCGCCCTTGACGACTTTGGTCACGCGATTGATCGAGATGACCTGGTCTTTCAGATCGAGGCCCTGAGCCAATATTCGTTGCTTGGGTTGTCTCATTTAGTCTTCTTTGGCTTCTTTAGCCTCTGCTTTAACTTCACTACCTGCTTCCGCCTTCGCCTCGCCGGCACTTTCGCCCTTGCTGCTCTTGCCCTTCCTGGCTTTGGCGCTCTTTTCTTTCGCGCTCGCCGCCTGCGCACTTGCTTCGTCGGCGCTGGCCTTTTCAGCGGCAGCTTTTTCTGCCGCCTCTGCTTCCGCCGCGATGGTTTCGTCTTTATTCAGCCCGGCCGCGCGCGCTGCATCGGTCAACGCCCGGACCCGACCGTGATACAAATAGCCGCCGCGATCGAACACTACTCGATCGATGCCGGCCGACAGCGCGCGTTCCGCGATGGCCTGACCGACGCGTTTGGCAGCCGCGACATTACCGCCGCTCGATCCGCGCAAATCTTTTTCAGTGGTCGACGCAGACGCCAGGGTCTGCGATTTTTCGTCGTCGATTACCTGCGCATAAATATGGTTCAAGCTGCGATAGACAGCCAGGCGCGGCCGCTCAGTACTACCGCGGACCTTGCGCCGGATGCGTCTGTGAACCGCGCTTCTGACCTCTGCTCTTTTTCTGTTCGCCATCTCAATTCATTGCCGATTGCCAACTTCCAATTGCCGATTCGACCATGCCAAAACGCCAATCGGAAATCGGCAATTAAAAATCGGAGCTGTCACTTCCCGGTCTTGCCCGGTTTCAACTTAATCGGCACGTCGGCATAACGCACGCCTTTGCCCTTGTATGCATCAGGCTTGCGCAGCTTATGCATCTCAGCGCAGACCTGTCCGAGTTTCTGTTTGTCGATTCCCGAGATCGTCAGCGTCGTTTGATACTGCTGAATGCTTCCCTTCGTCGTCAGCCGCTCAGCTTTTGCTTCAATGCCTTCAGGCAAAGGAAATTCAATCGGATGCGAATAGCCGAGCGCGAAGACGACCTTGCGGCCCTGCACATCCGCTTTGTAACCAACCCCGACGACGTCCATCTGTTTCGAGAAGCCCTGCACCACACCCAGGATCGCGTTGTTCGCCAAAGCGCGAGCCAGACCGTGCAGCGCGGTTTGCTCATCCGAAGCGCGCTCAGCGATCAGCTCGTCGCCTTCGAGCTTGAAAGTAACGCCTTCCGGGATCGGCGTTTTGAGCACGCCTTTCGTGCCCTTCACTTCCAGCTCGCGACCTTTGATCGCGACCGTCACCCCTTTGGGAATCGTAATCGGTTTCCTACCAATGCGAGACATTTGATTTTCGATTTCTGATTTTTGATTTTTGATTTGGCGATTCCAATTCTGACCAAACCGGCAGAATCAAAAATCACAAATCTAAAATCTACAATTTCAATAGACTTCCGCCAGCAACTCTCCGCCGACGTTCTCTTTCCTCGCGGTCTTGCCGCTCATCAGGCCGCGCGAGGTCGAAACGATATTGATGCCATAGCCGCCCAGCACGCGCGGAATCTGATGCGAACCAACATACACGCGCCGTCCGGGTCGCGACACCCGCGCCAGATGCGTAATCGAAGAGGTGCCGCGCGCGTCGTAGCGCAGGAATATGCGCACTACTCTCTTCGGGCCCTCGCCTTTGACGACGAAGTTATTGATATAGCCTTCCTCTTTGAGGATGCGCGCGATCTCCAGCTTCAGTTTCGAAGTTGGGATATCAACCCGCGAATGTTTGGCGGCCACTGCATTTCGAATTCGCGCCACCATGTCGGCAATAGGATCAGTCATGCTTTACTCCGTAAAGCGATTTTAGATTTTTGATTGCCGATTTGCGATTGAACCGAAAGCCCGCGAAAAGCATTTCAAATCGCAAATCTAAAATCTAAAATCGCGAATTCCCTCTACCAGCTCGATTTCACCACGCCGGGAATCTGTCCCTGCAACGCCAGCTCACGAAAGCAAATGCGACACAAATGAAACTTGCGGAGATAGGCTCGCGGCCGGCCACATCGCTTGCAGCGCGTGTACGCGCGTGACGAAAATTTTTGCTTGCGATTCGACTTCGCTATTAAAGATTTCTTTGCCATATCACTGCCTAAACGGCATTCCCAAACCCTTCAAAAGCGCTCGCGCCTGCTCGTCGTCGCGCGCCGTGGTAACTATCGAGATATTCATTCCCCGCTGCTTATCGACTTTGTTGAAATCAATTTCCGGAAAGATCAGCTGCTCTTTAATTCCGATCGTGTAGTTGCCGCGGCCGTCAAAGGCCTTCGGCGAGACGCCCCGAAAGTCTCTGACCCGCGGCAACGCTACTGAGACCAGCCGATCAAAAAATTCGTACATGCGCTCGCCCCGGAGGGTAACGACCACGCCAATCGGCATCCCCTGACGAAGTTTGAAGCTGGCGATGGATTTCTTCGCCTTCGTGATCACGGGCTTCTGTCCCACGATCGCCTTCAACTCCTCGACCGCCGTATCCAAAACCTTGGCGTTGGCAATGGCCTCGCCCATGCCCATGTTGACGATAATCTTATCGAGCCGCGGTATCGCCATCGGGTTCTTAATCCCGAACTCCTTGGCGACCGCCGGGGCGATCTCTTTCTGGTAACGTTCCTTCAGTCTCGCCATGATCTGTTTACTTTTCCAATGAATGTCCGCTGCTCGCAGCTATGCGAATCTTGGTTCCGTCGCCCTCGATCTGGTATCGCACTCGCGAAGGCTTGCCCGATTGCGGATCGATAATTTGCACGTTCGAAATATTAATCCAGGCTTCTTTATCGATAATCCCGCCGCCGCGATTTCCCGCCGGCTTCTGGTGTCGCTTGATCATTCCCGCGCCTTCGACCTTCACCTTACCGTTAGTCGGCGCCACCGCCAGAACGCGTCCGCGCTTCCCTTTGTCGCGCCCGGCGATCACGACAACTTGATCGTTCTTTCTGATCTTTGCGCGCTTCTTTGCTTTCACGATCAAATAACCTCCGGCGCCAGCGATACAATCTTCATAAAGTTTTTGTCGCGCAGCTCGCGCGCCACGGGTCCGAACACGCGCGTGCCGATCGGCGTGCCGTCTTCCTTGATCAGCACCGCGGCATTCTGATCAAAGCGAATGTAGGTGCCGTCTTTGCGGCGCACTTCCTTGCAGGTGCGCACGATCACGGCGTCCTGCACCGTTCCCTTCTTAATCGTGCCGTCGGGTGACGCCTCTTTGACGGTGACCTTGATGCGGTCGCCGAGACTGGCGATCTTTCCGGTCGAGCCGCCGATGCCCATAATCATCTCGACCCGCCGCGCTCCCGAATTGTCAGCGACCTCCAGAGAGGTCTGCATTTGAATCATGATTGAAACCTATTACGAATTTCGAATTGCGGATTTGAACGCTTTGCCGTGAAATTCGAAAATCCGCATTTCGCAATCCGAAATTTATTTCGCTGCCTTCTGCAAAATCTCAACCACGCGCCAGCGCTTCTGCGCCGATAGCGGTCGCGTTTCCACGATGCGCACCCGGTCGCCGACACCCGAACCCAGCTCATCATGCGCATGGAATTTCGTCGTGCGGCGAACGTAGCGCCGGTACCGGCGATGCAGCACCAGGCGATCGACCCGCACGACGACGGTCTTTTGCATCTTGTCCGACGATACGATTCCAACTTTCTGCACGCGGTTACCACGGCGTGTCGACGACACCGCAACAGGTGCGACAGCCTCACCGGCTGGCGCCTCAGCCGCCGGCTCCGCGGCCACCATGGCCGGCTCCGAAACTATGCCCTCGCCCGCAGGAGCACTCGGACTCTCAGCGGCGGGTGGCGCTTCAGACGTGACCGCAGCCTCCGCACTCGGCGGCGGTGAAATCTCTTCTTCCTTCTTTTTCCTTCTAAACATTTTTAGCCAATCTCGTCAGTTCAGTTCATTGTCCCGGCTGGACCTCTCTTTGACGCACGATGGTGCGAATACGAGCCAGCGACTTCTTCTCCTCGCGCATCTTCTTGATCGCGTCGACTTCGCCCAGCGCCAGCTTGAAGTTGAGTCGAAACAGAGACTCTTTCAAACGCGCCGCCTCAGCGTACAAATCGTCATCGGTCAAACCACGCAACTTGTCGATTTCTTCGCGTCTTTTCATAAGCTCACTTCACTCGCGGTTTCAGATGACGCCGCCCTCTTGCTCAGCGCGGGTGACGAACTTCGTCTGAATCGGAAGTTTCTGCGCCGCCAGTTTCATGGCCGCGCGGGCCGTCTTCTCATCGACGCCTTCAATCTCGTAAAGAATGCGCCCGGGTTTGACCACCGCGACCCAGTATTCGGGCGCGCCTTTACCTTTACCCATGCGCGTCTCCGCCGGTTTCTTGGTTACCGGTTTGTCGGGAAACATTCGAATCCAGATCTTCCCGCCGCGTTTGATGTGCC
>DATGVD010000477.1:0-13553 GCA_035300785.1 Pyrinomonadaceae bacterium
TATAGGCTTCGACGTTGTCGACGCTGCCAATCTCAAGCAGCATCTTCATCACGGCCGTGTTCGCGCCGCCGTGCAGCGGCCCTGACAGTGCTCCCAGCGCCGCGGTCACGCAGCTATACATGTCCGCCAGCGTGCCGGCCACTACGCGCGCAGTAAACGTTGAAGCATTCAATTCGTGATCGGCTTGCAGAACCAACGCCACATCCATCACATGCGCGTCGAACTCATCGGGCATTTCGCCCTTGAGCATGTAAAGAAAGTTCGTTGCGATATTTAGATCCGGTCTTGGTTTGATTGGGGTTTTGCCGTTGCGGGCGCGATCGATCGCCGCCACGATGGTCGCAAACTGAGCGGTCAAGCGTGTCGCGACTCTAATGCTCGCAGCGCGCGAAAGGTCGCGCGACTCCTTATCAAAGAACGACAGCGCCGACACCGCCGTGCGCAGCGTATCCATCGGCTCGGCGTCTTTCGGAAAATACTCGATAGGCCCGCGAACCCACTGCGGAATCTCGTACGATGCGGCGATATTCGCCCGTAGTTCATCAAGCTCGGCGCGCTTCGGCAGTCTTCCATTCCACAATAAGAAAACGACTTCTTCAAAAGTTGATTGCGTGGCCAGGTCATGGATGTTCACACCCTGATAGATCAGCTCGCCCTTTTCGCCGTTGACGTCGCCAATCGAAGTGGTAGCTGCGACAACGCCCCTGAGCCCGGTCGCCACTGCGCTTCCCGCCGCGCTATCCTTCGCTTTGTTCATCGTTTCAGTCCTTAGCAGGTTTTAGTGAGTCCAAAATATCAGACAGGTCAGCGAGTGACAAGCCAGGCGCTCTCTTCCGCGAAGCAGACCTCAGCGCGGTTTTGTGACCGCGATCACCCGATTTCCGCACGCGGCATTTAGAACTCTGGCCGCTGAAGAATTGCGCGCGGCGATTTCCAGAAAGCCGGCACTGCCGGCCAGACAAAACAAATCGTCTCCATCGATCGCGCCTTCAGAAAAGCACTGCCGAAACGACGTTAACTGGTGGCCGTTGATAACCAGCTTCGCGCCTGACGCCGCCTGGTCAGCGCTAAAGTGCGCGCACGTCAAATTCGTGACGCAGTTGCCGAAACGATCAATATGAATCACGCGACCTTCGACACAGCCGTCGCTTGTGACTGCGGGCAGTAGCGGATCAAGACGGACAAAATCGTTGAGTTTCTCGCCGAACTCTGTCATGGCAACGCCGGTGGATAGCGCCGCCGCCACTGGTGCGAAGATATCCCGGCCGTGAAAGGTCATGCTGACCGGATGCCGAAAGAACGCTTCGTTGGTCAGGTGAATCGCGCGACCGCTTCCCTCTCGCTCGCAAATCCAACTGAAGATGCCATTGTCAGGGCCGACGAAAAACTGCTCTCCGCACTCGATCAGAATCGGCTTTCGCGTTGAACCCACTCCCGGATCGACGACGGCAACATGAATCGTCCCCGCCGGAAAGTCCTTGTAAGTAGCGAGAAGACTGAACGCGGCAGTTTCGATATCCTGAGGTGGAATCTCATGCGTGATATCGATGATGAGGGCGTGGCGATTGATCGAGAGGATCGCGCCCTTCATGGCTCCGACAAAATAATCCTGCGAGCCAAAGTCGGTGAGTAGCGTGATGATCGACATGGATCAATTTCACCACAAAGACACGAAGACACAAAGTCATCAGGTGGTTTCCGCTTTGTGTCTTCGTGCCTTTGTGTTTGGGAGTTTAGTCCTGTCGAATCTCTGCGTCGCCGGCGGTGCGAATGCGAAGTTGCTGCCCCTGGTACAGGTGAATGTCTTTGCCGCGTTCGGTGAGCACGCCGGCCGTACCAACGCCCGCGCCGATGGCCGCGCCAATCGCTGCGCCGGTCCCACCGCCCGCGATGGCGCCGATGATTGCGCCGATGCCGGTGGCGGCCCCAACTTTTTCAACGTCGCCCTTAGTCGAACTCCTGCCTTGCACCCCGCCTTCCGTGTCGACCTTACCAACACCCTGACTGCCGCCGGTGGGTAGAACTTCAATGACTTGCGCGCTCATCTTTGACGAACGCCCGTCGGGCAATTTTATTTCGTCGAATGAAAGTTGCAACTGGGCGTTTCCCCTTGCTTTGCCCGGTCGTTTCACTTGCGTAACCTGACCGTCGATGGTTGCACCACCGTATTCCTTCGGTTCAATCACTCGCGCCTGAAAGTGATCTCCCTTTTGTGACGCGTCGGTCGAAACGCCGTTCAGCAGTTCCACCACCATGACCGTGTCGCGCGGAATCAAGTTGGCATTCCCAGTCGACGGCGAGGGTCCAACGTTTTGGTTCGGATCGGTGCTCTTGTTCGGAGCTGGGCTCTTGTTCGGATCGATCGGGTAACTGACGGTCGAATCTTCGGTCCTGCGTTTCAAATCCGGCGGGATGCTGGAATCGAACGGCTTGCGGTCGTAGCCCGCGTTGTAGCCGGCTTCGAATCCCTGTTGATAACCGTCGCGATATTCTTCCAGCGTGCCGTAGTTCGAATTGTAAGCGCGATCGGCGTGATCATATTCCGGCTTGGTGCGAAACTCGCGCGTCGCATTACTCGCCAGGTCGTTAACGCCGGCCTGATAACCGTCCGAATAGCCAGTGCGGTAACCACGCATCAGCGCAGTCGCCTGATTCTGGGTCTGCGGATCTTGCGCAAATACTCCGGCGGCCGGAACCGAGAAGGCTATGGACGCGCAGATCAGAAAAAGAAGTAGGCGTTTCAAGTTCTTCATGTTTTTCACCCTTCTGGCGATCCAGGGATCGCAACCTTTTGAAAGGGAGAGCAACTGACAAATAAGTGCTATGACCTCAAGCTGCGCAAGCTAAATGCTAACACCGAGCATGGGGAGTAACAACCGCGCTTGACGCTGCTGGTACTGCAACTTAGACTCGACATCGGAGCACCACGCTTCAGATGCAGTAAAGTCGAGGGTTAGTTGTCACGCGGCCTAACGGTGTTTAGAGTACCAACTTTAGTTGGGCTTCTCCGTTACTGAGCAAGACCCGACTAAAGTCGGTATTCTGAGCACTTCTAACGCACCATGCGCAAAGTCTATCTCGATCACAGCGCCACGACACCGTCCGACCCGCGTGTCGTTGAGGCGATGCTTCCTTACCTGACCGAAAGGTTCGGCAACGCGTCGAGCGTGCACTCTTTCGGCCAGGAAGCGCGCGCCGCGGTTGATCGCGCGCGCCGGCAAGTCGCCGCGTTTGTCGGCGCTCGCGCCAACGAAATCGTTTTCACTTCCGGCGGCACCGAAGCAAACAATCTGGCGATTCGCGGGCTCGGCGAAGCTGCCCAATCCCACGGCCGGCACATCATCACTTCGGCGATCGAGCATCCTTCGGTTCGCAGCAGCATCCATGGCCTGGAACAACGCGGATGGGAAGCCACGCAATTGCCCGTATATGACGACGGCGTCGTGCGCGTTGAGGACGTGCGGGCGGCGCTGCGACCCGACACGATCCTGATTAGCGTGATGATGGCTAACAATGAAATTGGGACCGTGCAATCGATTGCCGAGATTGGCGCGCTGGTGCGCGCGGAACGCAAGGTCGGACGACGCCATCTGTGGTTGCACACTGACGCCGTGCAAGCCGCCGGTAGAGTTCCGATCGACGTTGAATCGCTCGGCTGTGATTTGCTTTCGCTTTCGGCTCATAAAATTTACGCGCCGAAAGGCACGGGCGCGCTGTTTGTGCGCAAAGGCGTGCGGCTGACTCCCCAGCAGGTCGGCGGTCATCAGGAGCGAGAGCGGCGGGGCGGCACCGAAGCCGTCGCCAACATCGTCGCTTTTGGCGCGGCGACGGAACTGGCCCAACGCGAAATGCCTGAACGCAACGAACACACGCGCCGCCTGCGCGATCGATTTGAAAAGCAAATCGCCGAAAGTGTCGACGAGATCGTTTTCAACGGAAGCCGCGAACAGCGTCTGCCGCATCTCTCGAACATTTCGTTTCGGTTTATCGAAGGCGAAGGTTTATTGATTCATCTGGACATGCAGGGCGTCGCGGTTTCTTCCGGTTCGGCGTGTTCCTCGGGAACTCTGGAACCATCGCCGGTGATTCAGGCCCTGGGACGCGACGACGAAATGGCGCGCGGTTCGATTCGTTTCAGCTTTGGCAAGGACAACTCGGAAGCGGATGTTGATTACGTTTCGGATGTGGTCACGCACGCGGTCGAAAGCCTGCGGAAACTTTCGCCACTGTTCAGAGATTCTCTTGCAGTGGTCTGAGCTGTTCCCTCTCCCTCTGGGAGAGGGTTAGGGTGAGGGCGCGAGTACATTGCCGCGCCTGGACCCTCACCCCCAGCCCTCTCCCAGAGGGAGAGGGAGTCTAACGTTGCCTTACTCAGAAACTTTCAAAGATCATCTTGCGCATCCGCGCAATGCCGGCGAACTCGCGGACGCGAATGCGGTCGCGGAACAGACGAATCCAGTCTGCGGCGATCGTCTCCGTCTGAGTTTGCGCCTTCGCGATGGTCGCATCGAAGCCGCGCGTTTTCTCGCCTACGGTTGCCCGCCGACGCTCGCCTGCGGTTCCGTGATCGCGGAAATGATCGAAGGAATGAAAATCGAAGATGCGATGAAGTTGTCGCGGAAGGAAATTGCGGACGCGCTCGGCGGCCTGCCAACGCGCAAACACCACGCGGCTGCTCTGGCGATACACACTCTGCGAAGCGCGATTGAGGAGTGTTCTCGTTAAGGAACTCGGGCCCGGGTCGCTGTCACTCCCGACGGCGGCGCCTTCTTGTGATACTCAGGCCCGCAATACTTTCTCGGCTCTTGCCCGATAATAAAAGTTCTGGTGCGAATCACCGGGCAACTATCAACCGCAATCAGGCCAGTCGTGGGATCGATATCGAGCGTGATCGTGCCCTGCAATTTGGTTGACGAAGCGCCGTCGTACAGATCGCGTGAATCGGTCTTTGGTCGCGACTCGGTTTTCGGCGTCGGTTTTGCGCGCGGTTCTGCCGGGGTCGATTCAGGCAAGGCCGCGGGTTCTATGTTGGGATCCTTCGTAGCTTCCTGGCCGTCGGAAGTCGTCGGGGGTTCCTGCGCGGCCTCGTCGGTCGCGTCCGCGTTCTCTGAGCCCGGAATACTGCCATTGATGAAGAATTCCGAGCGCTTGTTCACCGTATCAGCCTTGGCGATCTGGCCGGTCGAAGGATCGATGTCCTCTTGCTTGACGCCTTCCGGCATTTGCCAGTCGCCGGTCCATTCGGGATGGTTTGTCAGCGCAACGCTCATGAAATCTGACCAGATCGGAAGCGCTGACGCCGAGCCCGTCAGGCCCAACTGGGATCCATCATCGAATCCCACCCAGACCACGCAAACCAGATTGGGCGTGAAGCCGGCAAACCAACCATCGCGCGACGTGCCGGTTTTGCCGGCGACGTTGAACTTGAAACCGCGCGCGCGAATCGGCGCGCCGGTGCCGCGGTTGATGACGTCTTTCATAAACGAAGTCATCACGTAAGCCACCTCGGGACGCAGCACTTCGTTCTGCTGCGCCGTGGGCTTAGCGATCGTCGTGCCTTTGCCGGTCGTAACGCGGTCGATGGCGATCGGTGTCGTGCGGGTTCCATTCGCGGCGAATGCTGTGTACGCCGACGCGACCTGCAGCGGCGTCGCTTCCGCAGTTCCCAGGGCCATTGCCGGGTAGGCATGCGCCACGCGCGGCAGACCCGCTTTCGCTGCCAGGTTCATCACGCGTCCGATCGTCACTTCCATCGCCACGTCAACCGTGACGACGTTGAGGCTGTGGACCATCGCGTCGCGCAGCGTTACCGGCTGCATCGAATACTTGTCGCCCATATTTCCCGGCGAGTATTCCTGATTGTCATAAGTGAAAGTTTGCGGCTCGTCCTTGAACATGGTTGCGGGCGTAATCAGGCGCGGTATGGGATCGTACGCGGTGTTCAGGGCGGTCGCATACACGAACGGTTTGAAGGCTGAACCGGGCTGCCGCATCGCCTCGACCCGGTTAAGCTGACTCTTCGAATAATCGCGGCCGCCAACCATCGCGACAATCTCGCCGGTGTGCGCGTTCATGGCGACCAGAGCCGCCTGCACGGTACCTTCCGAAAATCGCTTCTTTTCAATCTTATCGAGCAGCGCCAGTTGCCTGGTCACGGCCGCATACGCCGCGCGCTGCAAATCCATATCTACCGACGTGTAGATGCGCAGGTGATCCGCGCCCTGTCCCGTGATTACATCGCCCAGTTGATTCTGGGCATAGTCGGCAAAGTAAGGCGCGTCAGAAATGTCTATGCGACCTTTGGCGGGCGCGAGCGTCAACTCGATACTTTCGGCCTGTCTGGCCTGGTCGGGCGTGATCGCGCCGGTTTCGGCCATCGATTCCAAAACCTGGTTGCGCCGCGCGCGCGCCGTGTCGGAATCGTGATACGGATTGTAACGATTCGGACTGCGAATCAGGCCGGCAAGAAACGCCGATTCCGGCAGAGTCAGCGTCGTCACATCTTTGTTGAAGTACGCGCTCGACGCTTCGCCAAAACCGTTAATCGAAAAGCCGGATTGCTGCCCGAGATAGACCTGGTTGCAATAGAGCGCGAAGATTTCTTCTTTCGACAGACGCGTTTCCAGAATGATCGACATGTAAGCTTCAGAGATTTTGCGCTTCAGGCTGTACTCGGGCGACAAGAGCAGATTCTTGACGAGCTGTTGCGTGATACTCGATCCACCCTGACGCGCCAACGGTGAGTTTGGATCGCCGTTGTATCGCCGCAGCAGCGCGCGAATAATTCCGCGTACGTTCACGCCGTGATGTTCAAAGAACGACCGGTCTTCGGTGGTCGTGATTGCCTTCCGGAGATCGGGGGGCAGATCGTTGAAGCCCACTACCCGGCGTTTGGCGCGTTCGTGGCCGGTCACTGAACTGATCAGTTCCGGTTCGAGCTGCGCTTTATCCAGGCGCGCCCCACCGTTCTTGTCCGTGATTGCCGCGATCGATTTTCCGCTGGCAGTGAATTGAATCCGCAGCGGATCGAAAGGCCGCAGGTTGTCGACCATCGCATCCTCGCTCGGATCGATCTCGACCGTCGTACCATTCACGCCATAGCGCCCGCGCGTGCTTTCGCCCTGCTCGCCGCGCGCGACGTAACCCGCGCGCTTCAAATAAGCGACGAGATCGTCTTGCGAAAGCGGCTCGCCGGCGCGAATCTGTTTCGGCGCTGCATAGATGCCGGCTGAGCGGGTGAAGACCTCGCCCTTCAAGAGATTGTCGATGCGCGCTGAGAAGATTATCCAGTAGTACGACAGGACGCCGACGCACAGCGCCGCGATGCAAAACGCCGGGAGAACGACGTAAGGTTTCAAGAGAAAGCGCAGGATGCGCGCAAAGAAACCGCGCCGAGGTTCATCGTAACGGACCACCCGCGGCGGCGGGATACGGCCGCCACGAACAATGCGGGGAATATAATCGTCTGGTGGATGCCGAATCGCCATGAAAAACAAATTGCTCTCGGCCGGGGGGAACGCCGTCATCTCAGATGCTAAACGCTTATGCGCGGGCTGTCTACTGCTGATTGACACGCGGTTCGTCTTTCGCTAGTTTTACTGCTGCTGAGCTACTCTTGGCGCTCCGTCGTCAGCGAACGGAGCGGGCGTAGACCAATTGTGAGCCAGAAAGGAATCCCCCAAGTGAAAATCAGATTGCCCCTGTTGTCGCTCTGCATGTTAGCGATAGTGCTCTTCGACGGCTTGGACCGAACGCGTTCGCAAACCAATCAGCTCGCCGCTACCGGTGGTCTATCAACGGCCGAGCGCGATCTGCTCGGCGAGATCAATTCCGCACGGGCCCATCCCGGCGAATACGCTGGGTATCTGG
Organism: Pyrinomonadaceae bacterium; assembly: GCA_035300785.1. GTDB lineage: Bacteria > Acidobacteriota > Blastocatellia > Pyrinomonadales > Pyrinomonadaceae > UBA11740. Next base: position 7,870 of record DATGVD010000477.1, read on the forward strand.
AAAAACTAAGGCCTCTCTTTGACGGCAAGGTATACAGCCCGAGCGGTCAGGAAGCGTACGCAACCCAGGAAGGCTGGAGCGCGGTCGAGGAGGCAATGAAGTTTCTCCGGACAGCGAAACCTCAAGGGCCGCTGAACATGTCATCGGGCCTTTGCCTTGCGGCTGCGACGCACGTCAAGGATCAGAGTGCAAGCGGAGCAACTGGTCACAAGGGCGCCGACAGCACCCTTATTGAAGAGCGCGTGAAACCCTTTGGAAACTGGCAGGGTGGAATCGGCGAGAATCTTACTTACGGCAAGGAGTCGGCGCGTGAGCGAGTGCTCACCTGGTTGATCGACGACGGCTTCGCCAGCCGTGGCCATCGCATGAGAATCATGAGCGAGAATTACAGAGTTGCGGGAGTGTCGTGTGGGCCGCATCCCCAATTCGGCGCGATGTGCGTGCTCACTCTGGCCGGCGGGTTTATCGAATTGCAACCGGCAAAGCCCGTGGCCAGTACGAGCACCAATACGAGTACGAATACGAACACACAGAGCATCAACCCTAAGAACACTGACCGTAGGAAACCCAGGAAGTGGCGATCTCATTAAGGCCGCGCGAGGAGTAAACTGAATTCGCGATCGAGTGGTAGGTCAGCCTGCGTTCAGACTTCAGGCGCAAGCTAAAGGTTGAACTCTAAACTGACCCACTAACCGCGGTCGTTACGCAATCGCAAAAGGCTTCCCGCACGAATCGTGCGAGAAGCCCTTTTTTTGGTCGGGACGACTGGATTCGAACCAGCGGCCTCACCCACCCCAAGGGTGCGCGCTACCAGGCTGCGCCACGTCCCGTCAGGCGTTTTTCAGTATGACCTGAAAAGTTCTCGTTTCAAAGTTCAGCGGCCCGATCCAGCGATGGTTTTTGAAGCTTGATTTGCATGCTGTCGCTGTTTCTCGGAGAGATATTCGTTTACTAGAATCTTAATCCTACACCGGCGGCAAACTGAAAATTATGTCTCGTTTCGGGCGGTATTCTTTGAATTGCGCCACTCAAGCTAAATCCCGGGGCATCTACTTCGCGATATCGAATGATCGTATCGCCCAGATCAACTCGCGTCATCAGATGCCTGGATGGATAGAACTCAATGACGCCTCCCACATCGGTGGAGAAGTACCTCTCTTTTCTGAATCCGAACACGCCGATGGTAAAGTTTCCGCCGTAGACTGACAGTGGGAAGGTACTGATCAGGTAACTAACTCTGGAAAAACTTACGAATCCAGGACGAAGTTTTCCAAACGCGCCCAGCTTCCCAAAGCGCTTTCCGACCTTAGCGCCAAACTGCCCTTGAGCCATTCGACCCATGGGGCCGAAACCGGTGTCGATGTGGTCCCGCGGGAAGAGATTACCTTCCGCCTCCAGGCCGATGTTGTCAGTGAGGTTGTAGGTGAATCTGGCTCCTCCGCCCGGTTCGGAATCAGTTCTACCACCGCCGGTAAGGCAGACACTGAAACAGATGACGCTGTGTTGATTTAACGAAAGCGAGCTGAATTGAGCACCAATCTCAAACCTCGGCACCCGCTTTTTCGGTTTGCCGGCATTGTCGCTGTTCGGCCCTCGCGCCTTTTCAAATAAACGAAAGCCCACGCCAACGTTGAGTTGTGGGTTGTGACTTGTGGAACGAATCGCGCTCTTGATTACAAAATATCCTTCTTGCTTTACGGATGCAGGAAGCTCTATTCTCTCACCGGAGTTCGAGTGGACGATGGTGTCTCCCACGTCCACCCGAATGAATGTTCGCCGCGACGTATAAAACTCCAAAACTCCGCCCACGTCCAGGGCAAAATCGGTCTCGCTGAAATTGAAAGGCGGTGGCGTATTAGAACAGTTGGAAATACAAGGCTCGAAATGGCGGGTGAAATTGCTGAAGTTCACAAGTCCCGGCCTGATTTTAAAAAACACTCCGACTCGCCGGCTACGCGTCCCTGCCTTGATGCCAAACAACGCCTGAGTTTTGTGACCGCCTTTAAGGGATTCAAAATAGTCTTCCGTGTCTCTCGGAAAGAGGTTCCCTTCCGCTTCCACCGCCACGTGCTTATTAATGTTGTATGTGAATCTGAAACCAAAACCCGGCTCGCTGATGCTCATCTCACCGAAACGAATCGTCGAGACCCCGACCCCGACCTCAACCTTCGATGGCTCCGACTGCGCGAGAACTCTCTCGCTACCCGCGAATAAAAAAACTGCGATCGTGCTTAGGGCGAATGGAAAGCTCTTCTGCACAGAACTCCGCCTCATTAGGAATCGAAAAACAAAACCCTTTCATGTGCTTATGATCGAGAGTCGATCCCACACGCTCAGCGCCGCTTGCCACGCGGCGGCTTAATCTCAGCGTCACCGTCGGCGAGCAGATCAAGAATCTCGCGAAGCTGTTGACCGATCTCTCGCAAGGTCGCGCGCTGCTCGGGCGCTTTGGCCGGAGCCGCGGGGGCGCCGAACCGTGCCGCCAAAGAGGGCGGCGGCTGCAAACTTCGCGGCGGCGGCTTCGGCGTTGGAGTCGCAGCCACTTCGTGGCTGGCTCCGCGGCTGCTGTCGTTGGCCAGTTTTTTCTTGGCGCCGGCAATGGTGTATTGCTCGTCATAGAGCAGTTGTTTGATTCGCAAGGCCATCTCGACGTCGCGGCGGCGATAAGTGCGCTGGCCGGCTCGATTTTTCTGTGGCGCCAGCATGGGAAATTCGGTCTCCCAGTAACGCAGCACATGCGCCTGCACGCCGGCAAGTTCGCACACTTCGCCGATCTTGAAGAACAGCTTTTCGGGAATCGCGATGGCGGCCTGGTTCATGTCGGAAGCTTGCCGAATCAGCTCTCTCGTCGCAGGGCCGACGTTTCAGTGGAACGCGAACTGCACCGATGTTAACCGCGCGGCGTTTTCAGTGTCAATACTTACACTTAGGACCCGGAAGCTTAGTAGTCAGATTAAACGTATAGTCTGAGGTCGCGACGGCCGGACGCGGCCTGAATCCCAGCGAGCCGGTGTGCCCTGCTCAATAGACGCCGAGAAAGCGGCAAGCTATAATCGCGCTTCTCAAATCGTTCTCTTCGTTCGGAGGTTCCAACGCCAACAGTGCTAGCATCGACGGCCGGGTTTCGTCTGGCCGAGCGTTTCGACGAAGTCGGCTTTTCCGACATCGTGCAGATTCGCAATCGCGTTATGGAGCTACGGGCCCAGGGCGCTTCGGTCTATCAATTCGAAGGCGGCGAACCCTTTCGTCCGACTCCCGATTACATTAAAGCTGCCGCCTCGGCCGCGCTCAGTGAAAACAAGACCCGTTATGCGCCGTCGTCGGGACTCCCCGAACTGCGTCACGCGATCGCCGATAAGCTGCGCGATCGCAACCGCATTAAAGTCAAAGAAGAGAGCATCATCGTAGTCAACGGTGGCATGCAGGGATTGTTCGCCGCGTTCCAGTCAGTCGTGAACCCAGGTGACGAAGTTCTGGTCTTCTCTCCCTACTGGACGCCGATTAAGGATTTGGTCGCGTTTTCCCAGGGTCGCATCGTGCTGGTGTCAACCGGTGAAGCTCGCGCCAGGGGATTCCGCGAAACGCTGGAGCGCTGCCGGACCCGGCAGACACGCGCGATCTACTTCAATACCCCGATGAATCCTTCAGGCGTGGTTTTCACGCGAGCTGAAACCGAAGAAGTTGCCCGTTTCGCGATTGAGCGCGATCTGATCGTCGTGGCAGACGAAGCTTATGAAGACATCGTTTATGAAGGCGAGCACGTCTCAATCGGCTCGCTCGAAGGAATGTCGGAACGCACAGTAACTTTGTTCACCTTGTCGAAATCCTACGCGATGACCGGGTGGCGGATCGGCTACGCAGTTGCGGGAGAACCATGGATGACCGGCTTGCGCAAAGCGACTCTATATTCGTCGAACGGCGTCTCGACGCCGACACAGTGGGCGGCTCTGGCGGCGCTTACCACCACGTCAGATTTTATCGAGACTTCGCGCGTCGCTTACCGTGAGCGGCGCGATTTGTTATTGGCCGGCTTGAACGAAGTCGGCCTGACTTGCGAGTTGCCGGCTGGCGCTTTCTACGCTTTTCCGGACGTGGCGCGCATCAGCCGCGATAGTCGCGAAGCTGCCGAGACTTTGCTTAACCGCGCCCAGGTTGCCACCGTGCCGGGCGTGGTCTTTGGCCCGCACGGCGAAGGTCACGTGCGCTTTTCTTTCTCCACTCCGATCGAAACGATCGAAGCCGGCCTTGAGTCAATGCGCCGCAATCTCTGAAAGCTTGCCACAGAGACACAGAGACACGGAGAAAAGATTAGTGAATCAGCCACGGATGAACACGGATATTCACAGATCGGAACTGCGTATCTCTTATCCGTGAAAATCCGCGTTTATCTGTGGCAAATTCTTTCATCTCTCCGGTCTCTGTGCCTCTGTGGCTTTCCTTCATGAATGAGTTCGACTTCATCCGACGCCTCCGCGACCAAACCCAATCGCGAAGGCACTCGGCCCGCCTGGTCACGGGCGTCGGCGATGACGCGAGCGTAATTTCACAACTGACCGGGCGCGCTGTCGTGGTCACGACTGACCTCCTCGCCGAAGGAATTGATTTTTACCGCGCCGCAACGCCGCCTCGATTGCTTGGCCACAAGGCCCTCGCGGTTTCTCTCTCAGACATTGCTGCGATGGGCGCGCGACCACTCTGGTCCCTGGTGTCAATAGGTCTGCCGTCTGAAATCTGGGATCAGAATTTTAAGGACGAATTCTTCGAGGGCTATCTCACGCTGGCCGATGAATACGGCGTTGCGCTCGCGGGCGGAGACGTCTCGCGCACGGTCGAGCAAATTGTGATTGATTCGATCTTGCTGGGCGAAGTTAGTTCCGGCGCCGCCGTGCTTCGATCCACCGCCCAGCCGGGCGATCAAATCTATGTCACGGGCACGCTCGGCGGCTCCGCGGCCGGATTGAAATTGATCGAGATGGGCGCAAGAATCAGGAGGCAGGAGGCAGGAGGCAGACTGCAGGAGGACGCCGAAGGTCGGGGCAGTAGCCCGACCGTGAGGGAGGGCTCAGCAACTCGAGACTATGAGTACTCGGAGGACGACTCGATCCAAGTTCTCCTTCTCCGCCACCTTCGGCCGTCACCGCGCGTCGGCTGGGGAATCGTGCTCGGTGAAGAACGTCTGGCCGCCGCCATGATCGATATCAGCGACGGTTTGTCTTCCGACCTCGCGCACTTGTGTCGCGAAAGCAACGTTGGCGCGCTGATCCAATCTGCTGAGATTCCGATTGATAAGGACGTGGCCAAGTTGTGTGGACGCCGAGCGCTTGATCCCCTGGCTCTGGCCCTGCACGGCGGCGAAGATTTCGAGCTGCTGTTCACGGTTCATCCTGACAATGCCGCGCGGCTCCCGAAGCGAGTGGATGGCGTAGCGATCTCCTGCATCGGTGAAATCACAAACGAACCCGGCCAGATTCGCATTGCTGAGAAGAACCGCGTCTGGGATTTAGAGCCGCAGGGTTTTGAGCATTTCAGCCGCAGAAGGTAAAAGGAAATGATTACGTGTAAGACCGTATTCGTGGAACACGATGGAGCGCTGGAGGTTCCGCAAAATTTTCCGGTAATTGGATAGTTCCTCTGCGCCAAACTGTTGCCGATTCAGCTTCTAACGCGATATCATAAACGCACTC
>DATGVD010000478.1:0-3260 GCA_035300785.1 Pyrinomonadaceae bacterium
TGCTTTGGCCGACACCGCGAAAATTGAGGCGGAGCGCAACTAACCCGGCATCGTTAAGCGCCGCGGCCGCGCGAAACACGACCTTGTTGTGCATCGTGCCGCCAAAGAGCGGGTGTGGATGCAGCACCAGGGCGACGCCGCGACCCAGGCCGGCGCGTGGCTCTTTAAGAATTGCTTCCAGCTGCCCGTGCGGCGCGGGAATGAAAAGGTTTCCGGCCGGATACATCAGAGATTAACCGTCAGCCGATTCTCAGTGCTGATTGGTCGGCTGTCAACGGCCGCAGGGCGATTAATGCGCGCCGGCTACGATCGCTAGTTCGTTCCGATCGCCGATCTGGCGGTCTCTGATGATTGCGGTCCAAAAACTGTTGAGGGATCAATGCGCAGACCAGGTCGCGCTGAAAGTGCGGGTAGACCGGCATTGCCCCGGTAGAATTCAATATGGGAATGTTTGTAAGCGGGAGTCGCACCGCCCGGGCCGCCGATATTTCCAATCCTGACGCGCTCGCCTTCGTTGCTGATTTGAAAATCGGCGACGTGAAAGACGGCCAGCGTGACGTCTGACAAATTTCCGAGCCGGGGATAGTAGAAAGTTACGACGCCGTCGGTGGGCGACGGTTGAGCGCTGTGCGAAGTGAAACCGGCGGGCACATACAGGGGCGAATCCCCGCGGCCGTCCGCGCTGCCGTAGAGGTGCATCGCGTATGAAAGATGCCCGCGGTGCACGAGGCCATCGTCGCCGGCGATGTCGCCGCGATAGAGCGGGTACTCTCCGGCGAGTCCGGCAGGCTCGAATCCATTGGCGCCGGCGACGGCGCTCGGACCACCGAATAACCGGGCCAGCATCTTGTCCGACGCTCCCATCTCCGCCGTGTACTGACGAACCATGGCGTTGTTAGGCAGGACTTTCAACGAGTTGAGTCCTACCACGTGCGAATACTTCACTGATTTCGTCTCGACGATCGTCGAATCACCGACGGCCCAGGTCTTCGTCAGACCCTCCGAGTTGGCCATCCATGTCTGGGTCACCGACTCGATGCCCGCGCCGCCATAGTTAAAGGTGAGCGTGCGGCCGGAGGAGTCAACGACGCCGTGCAGCATCAAACCGTTCGCGGTGTAAAGCATGCTGAGGTTAGCGCCGCCCGCATCCTTAATGCCGGCGCACCGGAATTCGCCATCGGGATAACGAACGAAGATGTATCTGGTTCCGTCGCCGGCGCGCACAGTCTTGAGACTGTCGTTGTCGATGAGCTTGAGGTTCGTGCCATCGGTTGACGCATAGGTGTTCTTGCTTTCGGTCGGTTCGAGCGCAATGAAATGGACGCCTTTGCTTTCCCGAGAGATTGACGGCAAGAGGTATCGCCCATTTTCTTCGTCGTAACTCAGGGACTGAAAGATCGGAAAGTTGAACTGCGCCATGGGATAGGTGATTGACCGATCCAGCCCCGGCTTCAAAGTCGCATCAGGCAGACCGAGCAGTGGCGACCGCTTATCATCTACATTCCATCTGTATGCGGTGCTCTCGGCCTCAGCCGAATCGAAGCTCTCGCCGGCTCTTGATTCGGGAACCGCGTATCCGTCAGCGCTCGCAATGGCGACCCTGTTAGTGATGAGGCCGCACAGAACGAAAGCCAGAACGAGAGACAGGATCAGGATTAGCCTATTAGAGCGGGTCATGTAATTTCTCCGTGTAACTCTTTCAGGCTGGTCACCGTGGATCGGTGGGCGCTGGCGATCGTCTGATCAATCGGGTCAGTGGCAGGGCGTTGAAGGCAAGTGGTTCTAAGTTGAACGTCGTGAGGTCTGGGCAGACCGTTTTGACTGGCTTTTTCGACCGAGCAGTCCGAGGGTCATCTCGGTTTGGGTCTGCCTGGCGAGTGAGTGGCAACTCTTTCGTGACGTGATCGCCGTTTTCTTTTCACGTCGCACGGCGAACTGTCGCCGATCAACTGAGCAACCGTTGTGCCGCCGGAGAGTTTGCGTTCCGGAGGTTGATCGATCGCCCGAGTTAATCGATATTACGCGGCGGCACGCGCAATGCGAGTGATCCATCAGCCAGGCGCCCAGCCGGCTCCCACGAGTTGGTTTGAGGCGTTTAGCCGCAGTCAATCGACCCCGGCTCTCCCATTGTTCCCCGACTCAACCCAAAAAACTATCTAGAGGACTTCATGCTTAATTTGGACAAGACGTATGCAGCCGTGAATCCAAGGGCAGGCAAGAGCCGTAGCGGTTCCGAGTTTGACGTTGAAGACCGCGAGATCATCTTCAAATATGACGTTGCGGGCAAGCTCACCTTCCTGAATAAGGCGGGCGAGCTGGTCTCGGGTTATTCACGGCAGGAAGCCTGTGGAATGAACATCACACAATTTGTAGCCCCGGAATTCGCCGAGAGAGTGCACGATTGTTTGGCGGGCAATTCCAGCAAGAGACTGGGAACAGTTTACGAAATCGATATCATCGCGAAAAACGGGCAACGCATAGCATTGGAAGTCAGCACTCAAGCCGTCGCGCGCAGAGGCGGAGCGCTCGAGATTGAGGGCATCGCATTGCCGTCTGTGTTGAGAAACCTGTCTCAACGACCGACGAGGTTACGATGTCTGGATGAAGATTTTTGCCTGGTAAGCTAGCCTGGTCGTCATCAGGGGGACGAGCGGCGCTCTAGTTCAGTCGATGCTTAGTTCAGTCGATTCTCCTGAACTTCCCGGCTCAGCAGCGCCACGCGCAGCGTGCGCTGCAATTGCTCAGTCGTGAAAGGTTTCTGAAGGAAGACCGTGGCGCCCGCAGCAAAGCTATCAACCATTTGTCTTGGTTCGCGCTCGTCAGTAACGACTACCCGGGAATTCTCATGAGCCGTTTTTCGGTTTTCATGTACCGCTCAGTTGGTGAGGGTGATTCCGCTGACTGAGAGATGAAGTGATTCGAGCTGGAAGCCTTCAGGCGGCCCGGATGCCTGGCCTGGCCGCTTGGTTTCTTAACAGGTCCGACGCAATCTGTCCCACATTGAACAAATCCTCCGGCTTTACCAGGTACGCAGTCGCGCCTGCTCTTAGCCCTTCCTGCTGTTCTGAGAACAGGGCCGCGGTCGAATAGATGATGATGGGTTTGGTGACGCGAGATTGACGAAGCTGTTTGCACAAAGATAACCGGCCGCGATCCTCTTCGTTACCGCCCAGCAGAAACAGATCGAAACTCTGCGCACTAATCTGTTGGAGCGCATCACCGTTGCTCCCTGCTGCGGTTACCAGGTGCCCGGCCTTACG
>DATGVD010000479.1:0-3391 GCA_035300785.1 Pyrinomonadaceae bacterium
CACACCAAGAGCTTCACGCCACCACTTCGCCGCCTCATCAATGCCATGTGTCGCGATGCCGATGTGATCGATCTTCATCTTGTAGGGGCGGGGCTCGTCCCCGCCCGGAATTTTACGAAATTTGCGCGCGGGCAGGGACAAGCCCTGCCCCTACTTTCCATGAATCATCTCTTCCACTGCCGAATACGGATCGCGCTTCTTGCTCGCAACCTCCGCCGCAAGGGCGTCGAGTTTCTCCGACGCTGAGTTTCCATTTAACGCTTGGGCCAGCAAACGCTCGCTCAACAACTCCAGGATTCGCCAACGCGCAATTGCCTGCCGGCGCGCGCCGGTCGCGTCGGTCTTCTGTTGTGACTCGCGACATTGATCGATGGCCGACGCCAGCAGTTCGATGCCTTTGTTCTCAATCGCGACGGTCTTAACGATCGGTGGTTGCCATCCATCTTCGCGCATTGAGAGAGACAACAACCCCTCGACTTCTTTCTCAGTCCGTAAGACGCCTTCGCGATCCGCTTTATTAATCGCAAAGATGTCGCCGATTTCCATGATCCCGGCCTTCATCGCCTGCACGTCGTCGCCCATTCCGGGCACCAGCACGACCACGCAAACATCTGCGGTCTTGACGATTTCAACTTCGTCCTGCCCCACACCGACTGTTTCGATGATAATCTTAGCGTAGCCCGCCGCGTCGAGGATCGCTACCGCGTCGACCGTCGCCCGCGCCAGTCCGCCGAGATTTCCGCGCGTGGCCATCGAACGGATGAAGACGCCTTTGTCCAGAGAGAGCGCCTGCATTCGAATGCGATCGCCGAGGATCGCGCCGCCGGAGAACGGGCTCGACGGATCCACCGCGATGATGCCGACGCGCTCGCCTCGCTTGCGATAGATCGCCGCGAGTTTGTCCACCAGCGAAGACTTCCCTGCCCCCGGCGCGCCCGTGATGCCGATTATCAATGCCCGGCCGGTGCGCGGAAAAACCTTTTTCATTAACTCCGCGGCGTCCGCGGCGCCGTCTTCTACTTTCGAAATCGCGCGCGCAACCGCGTTCTGGTCGCCCGCTGTAATTCGATCGATGACCGAGTCTTCACCCATTAGCTACTTTTCAGAATTTCACGCGCGATGATTATCCGCTGAATCTCGGAGGTGCCTTCGCCAATCGTGCACAGCTTTGAATCGCGCCAATATTTTTCGGCCGGATAGTCTTTCGTGTAACCATAGCCGCCATGAATCTGGATCGCTTCTTCACAGACACGCACGCCCATCTCTGACGCGAACAGTTTCGCCATCGAAGATTCCTTCGTTGTCCGCTGGCCCTGGTCCTTCAGCGAAGCGGCGCGATACATCAGGAGCCGCGCGGCGGCGATTTGCGTGGCCATGTCGGCGAGCTTGAACTGAATCGCCTGAAACTCGCGAATGGGTTTCCCGAACTGTTGCCGTTCGCCGGAATAGCGGACGGCCGATTCGAAGGCGCCCTGGGCGATTCCCACCGCCAGCGCGGCAATCGAAATCCGGCCGCCGTCAAGAACCTCCATCGCGTTACGGAACCCCTGCCCTTCTTCGCCGAGCCGGTTTTGATCGGAAATAAAGCAATCTTCAAATACTACGCTCGCCGTCTCAGACGCGCGCAAGCCGAGTTTGTTTTCCTTCTTTGACGGCGAAAAACCCTTCATTCCCTTTTCGAAAATGAACCCGGTGATTCCTTTACTGAGCTTCGTCCGATCGGTCGAAGCAAAGGCGACGCAGGTGTCGCCCGCAATCGCGTGCGTAATGAAATTCTTTGAGCCGTTTACCAGCCAGCCGCCGTCTTTGCGCACCGCCGTCGTGCGCGTGCTGGACGCATCAGAGCCCGAGCCGGGCTCAGTCAACCCCCAGGCGCCGAGATGCTCGCCCGCGGCCAGCGGCGCGAGGTATTTTTGTTTTTGTGCTTCAGTGCCGAACTGGTAAATGTGATTCGAACAAAGCGACGTGTGGGCCGCGACCGAGATTCCCACTGAACCATCGACGCGCGACAGTTCCTCGATCACCGTCGCGTACTCGACATACCCCAACCCAGCGCCGCCGTACTCTTCGGGAAAAAGCACTCCCATCAATCCGAGTGCGGCCAGCTTTGGTTTCAGCTCGATCGGAAAGTGCTGAGCTTCGTCCCATTCCATCACATGCGGCCCGATCTCGCTCTCAGCGAATTCGCGCACGCTCATCTTCATTTGACGCTGTTCGTCGTTGAGTTCGAAATCCATTTCCGTGGCACAGACCGAAAAGTCAGGCTGCGTGACGCCTTACACTCAAACGACAGGCCGCAATCGCCTGTCGCAATATAATTAGACCGCCGCTATTGTAACCCAATGATCATCTAAAGCGTGACCGCGGCCGCGCCGCCACCTTCGCCTTCGGTTGGGTCGGCCCGCGATGACGCTCGCCTGATCGCGACGGCTTGCTGTTCGGTCGCATCAGACGCCTGACTTCGCCTTCAGTTAGCAAACGGCAACTGCCCGGTTTAAGTTTCGGATCGCTGAGAGATCCGATGGCGACGCGCTGTAGTTTCAAGACCGAGTGCCCGATAGCGTCGAACATGCGGCGAATCTGTTGATTGCGGCCCTGGTGCAGAACCACCCGGAACCAGGCGTTCGTGCGCGTCTCTTCAACCTTGCGAATTTTCGCGGGCGCGGTGATTTCGCCATCCTCCAGCTTAATGCCCCGACTCAAACGCGCGATCCCGCTTTCGGAGGGCACGCCCTTGACCTTCACTTCGTAGACTTTCTCAATGCGATTGCGCGCCGCGGTAATGTGATTGGTAAAGTCGCCGTCGTTGGTCAGCAACAGCAAACCCTCTGTGTTGAAGTCCAAACGCCCCACCGGATGCAGACGGCCGAGCGACGGCGGAATCAATTCCGTCACCAGCGGCCGCCCTTCAGGATCAGCCATGCTGGTCAGATAACCTTTCGGTTTGTTAAGCAGTAAGTAGATTTTCTCGCGCTTGCCCAGCAGCGGATTGATCAGACGCCCGCGCACCTTGATGTGATCGGTTTTCGGATCGGCTTTCGTGCCGAGTTCGGTCACGACTTTTCCATTGACCGTGACCAGGCCCGCGACGATCAATTCTTCCGCATGACGACGCGAAGCGAGTCCCGCGAGGGCAATCAGTTTTTGCAGGCGTTGTTCCATGAGACAGAAGGCAGTAGGCAGAAAGCAGTAAGCAGCAGAACAAAATCGGTTCGCTGCCCTCTGCCTTCTGCTTACTGCCTACTCGCCTCCTCCGGCCAAGTCCTGAAAGTCTTCTATGCTGGGCAGTTCGGTCAGGTCTTTCAAACCAAACTGGATTAGAAACTCTTTCGAAGTACCGTACATCATCGGCCGGCCGACGGTTTCTTTTCTTCCACGGGCGACGATGAGG
>DATGVD010000480.1:0-11231 GCA_035300785.1 Pyrinomonadaceae bacterium
CGGCGGGAAAACGGTGGAATGGCTCAAAACAGAAGTAACGGTAACTCTTTGAAACGTAGTGAGATAGGTTGGTAGCGGGGGGCAGGATCGAACTGCCGACCTTGGGGTTATGAATCCCACGCTCTAACCATCTGAGCTACCCCGCCACGGGGATTGATTATAAAGAGCAAAGAGGAAAGGGCAAAGGGGTAAGCGAAGTTTGCCGAATTTCGGAATTTGGATTGCGAAACTTAGGCGCCAAAGGACGAGGTCAGATTCGGATCCTGGATTTCAGATTTCGAGGCTCCAGATTCGAGATTGAAATTACAGATTTGAGATTGCAGCGTGAAACTCTTACGAAGCCCACGAGCACGACGAACCCTTCCACTTTAACGGCTGCCACTTTCCTTCTTTCTTTTCGAGTACGTGGAACCCTCCTCCACCGCAAAGGCCACCGCAAAAGTGAGCCACGTAAACGACTGCAACCGTCTTGTCAGAGTTGAACCCGACCGCGGACAATTCGTTGTAGCCGCCAGAGTCTGGATACTTTTCATAGAAGCTCTTCCAACCTGCGACGCCGTTGCTAAAGACGCCTTCGATTTCCTTTTCAAAGACGAATTCGTAAGGCTGATCCATCGGAATCGCCTTCTGCAAGAGCCATGGCTCCTTGTTCACTTCGATGAAATTCGCGATTGCCGGCCCTACAACCGGCACGGACTCGCCCTCGGGCTTCAAACACATATTTTCGTACGTTCCCGTTTCCGCGCGGATGAGCAACTTCTTCGCATGGGCTACAGTGACCGGCCACCTTTCTGGAAGGATCGTTGCATAAATCTCATAAGCCTCGGGAACTTGATATGACTGAGGTTGCGTCTGCGCGACAGAGTTTGTCGAGAACAACCCGACCGCAACGATCAGCGAGAGAACCAACCTCAACATACAGATCACCGCAAGACACTCAAAGAGACGACTCGAACTAATATTTGTGAAGATGCCCTTGCGGAGAAATCAGTTGCCGGGCCGGCCGCTCTCGAGCGCTTTGAGAAGCTGATCGACCAACTCGATTTCTTCATCGCCCGGTTCGAGTTCCTTGTACCTATGCAGCGCCTGCGTGGCGGCGGCGACGTCCGTCAAACGGTGATAGACCAGCGCAAGATTGTAGTAAACCAGCGAAAAGTTCGGTTCGATTTGCGCCGCGGCTTCGTAATGCAATCGCGCCAGCGGAAAATCGCCTGCGTCGTAGTAGAGGTTGCCGAGGTTGTAGTGCGCTTCCACGTGCCGGGGATCGTGTTTCAAAGACTGTGTGAAGTTGTCGAGCGCGCCAATCGAATTGCCCCGATCCAGATCGATGATTCCCAGGTTGCAGTAGGCTTCCGCAACGTTGTCACCTTCGCCAATTGCTTCGCCGTAAAACTCCGCCGCCTTTGCATCGCCCTGCTCGTGCAGCATGAGGGCCTCTTCGAAAGGCGTCAGCAAGCGCGCGATTTGTCCGCCCGCGGGTCGGAACAAACTTAGCTGACCCTGGAGCTCGGCCTCAATTTGCTTGATCGTCAAACCCTGCGAGCGCATTTCGCGCACGCGGCGAAAGAGCGTGAGCGCCTGGAAATCGTAAGTAAAGTCTGCGCCGTCCTGAGCCGGCGTGCCCTGGATGATTCCGGATTCGGTCCAACGGCGTACGGTCCGTTCGCTCAGACCAAACAGTTGTTTGATCTCGCGTACCGAGTAGCTGGATTTGACACGTTGGTAATCCGCCTTGGGGGGAACGGGCGACGGGAACGAGAGAACCTTGCGACTCTTTTCAGTCATGCTCAGGACATCAGCCTATCACGAAAAAGAACCTATGCGGAATCTTTGAGCGGCTTTTCTTCACTCTCCAGCTCGCAGTTGATTTCGCCACCCAAAAGAATTGCCGCACCGGTAAGATAAAACCACAGCATCAGACTGATGACCGCACCCAGCGAGCCGTACGTCGCGCTGTACGAATTGAAAAAATGCAGGTAGAGACGAAACCCGAGCGACACCAGCAGCCACAGCGCGACTGCCACCAGAACTCCCGGCGACAGCCAGCGCCGGCGATAGTCGGAAGCCGACAGGCGTCGCTGGCGGCGCTTTGCGGCCAGGTCGGGAGCAAAATGATAGATGAGCGCGAACGTGATAAAGACAAAGCCCAGCGCGATCGGCCACTGCAGAATCTTCCAGGCGACGGCAAACACGGGTCCCTCGTGGATCAGCGCGGCGAGGGAATGGCCCAGTCGCGCCCCGTAGAGCACGATTACCAAAGCGGAAGTGATCAGAGTCGATAACGCGAACGTCAGGGCTATCGAGATCAATCGCACCTTCCACCAGGGCCGGGTTTCGCGCACATCATAAGCGGCGTTCAGCGATTGACCGAGCGCGTTCATTCCGCTGGAGGCCGCCCAGATTGCCGCCACCAATCCGAATGACAACTTGCCGCCGCCACGCGCGGCGGTGACTTGATCGATCGTTTCGATAACCAGCCGTGACGCGGAAGACGGCATGACATCGCTGAGATAGGAAAGAAGTTTGTGACGAAGATGCGAGCCGGCGCCATCAAAATAGCCGAACAGCGTGATCAGGAAAAGCAGGAGGGGAAACAGCGCCAGCAGGAAATAATAGGACAACTGCGCAGAGCGACCGAAGATTTCGTCCTCTTCCGCCCGGCCCCAAACGCGCCAGAAAAAGTCTTTCGATATCAGACGGCCAGCCACAGGCGTTTCCGCGCAGCTATCTCACCATCGTTCCGGTGCGGCTCCAGCGAGTTTGCGTGAAAAAGTTGACGGGGCTAAAGTCTTTCGTTTCATCGAACGACCAGTAAACAAACATGGCCCGACCAATGATCAAATCGCGGGGAACAAATCCCCAGGCGCGGCTGTCCAGGCTGTTATCGCGATCGTCGCCCATCACGAAATATGAGTTGTCCGGGACCCTGGCCGGCTTGCCGTTAACCGCGTAGTGAAAATCGGGACCCGCGCGCAAGTCCTGGCCTTCGCGGGCGGCTATGACCGTCCTCGCGGTGTAGTAGACATCGTAAGGCTCGTTTCCCTGGCGCGGCGTGTCTTCCTTGATCTCGAGCGGCGCTTTGTCGTTGGTATCATCGGCAACCTCAATCAAATGTTCCGGCAACTGCTGGCCGTTAATGTAAACGTGTAGTCCTCTCACTTCCACCAGTTCGCCGGGCAGGCCGATCACCCGCTTCACGTAATTAACCTTGTAAGGAATGTTGTCTTCCTGCTGGTCGCGCTCTTTGTTATTTGGATTGCCGGGGTATTTGAAAACGATGATGTCGCCGCGCCGGATATCGCGCTGCGGCAGAAGAGGAAGATGCGGGCCCGGCCCAAAAATAAATTTGTTGACGAGCAGATGGTCGCCGACGGTGATGGTGTTCTCCATAGAGGCCGTTGGCACTTTGACTGCCTGGACGATAAAGGTCATGCCGAACAGCGCCATGATCACGGTAACGACTGCCGATTCGAAGTACTCGCGAAAAACGGTCTTAGGCGGGCCGGCGAGTTCAGCATCGACTGCTGATGCGGGCTCGTGGCCGTTGGGATTTACTGAGCGCGAGCCGAATGCTCCAGTTGTTTCCTTCGGCTTCTTTTCAGTAGTGGTTGCAGACTCAGTCATTGTGGACATCGTAGAGGTTGCTCGGCGCCGTGGTCAAGTTAGTCGACTTCTTTCCGTTCCATCTGTTCGAGGGCCAACTGCGCGGCGGCGGCTTCCGCCGCCTTGATCGTGTTGCCTTCCCCGCGCGCGCTGCCACCATTCCATTTCAGTTCGACATGAAACCGGCGCTGGTGCGGCGGGCCCAAAGTCTCAACCACGGTGTACTGCGGCGCGGTCTGTCGAGCTGCCTGTAGTTTCTCTTGCAGCATGGTCTTCGGATCGGCCGCCGCTGCCGCCACCGGATTAACGTCTCGTAATTCTTCGTTCAGGGCGCGCACGACAAACCTGGTTGCGGCTTCCAATCCTCCGTCCAAAAAAATCGCGCCCGTAACCGCTTCAAAGACGTCCGCCAGCAGGGCGTGCTTGCCCCGGCCACCGCTCTTCTCTTCTCCGCGCCCGAACCGAACAAACTCGCCCAGACCTAATTCAGTTGACGCCTTTGTCAGCGTGGGCGCGCTGACTAAACGGTGCTTCATCCGCGAAAGCTCGCCTTCGCTCGCCTGCGGATAAGCCTTGAAGAGATAATCCGCGACCACCAAACCCAGAATTGAATCGCCGAGGAACTCAAGCGCTTCGTTGTGCAGATTCCGGGCGTCTTGCGTGAACCGCGGCGCCACCTGTTCGTGCGCCCAGGAACGATGCGTCATCGCCTGGGTCAGCAGATTATGATCGCGGAATCGATAGCCGATCACTTCTTCCAGGGTGTCCGATTTTTCGAGGATGGTTGCTTTCACCATTACGATTCTAGCAAAACGCCGAACGCAGCGTCGAAGTGACGATGCGCTCGGCGTTGGTAGTTGAAAGCCGCGCTATGACGGCGGACTTTCGGATATCTCCGTCTAGCCGCGGGCGTGGTGAGCGCGACGGGGCTTTGGTTTGACGCCCGGAGTCGGACTGGGGCTCGGCTTAGGTCCGCTGGTTGTCTTATTGCCGTTCTGGGCCCCGGTGGCTCCCGTCGACCCCGTCTTATTCTGACCGTTCGTGCTGGTGTTGCTCAAGGTCGTGCCGTTTGTGCCGGACGGCGAGCCGCTTGTCGCCGGAGTACTGGCCGGCGTTGGCAGCGACGTCAGCGGCGTTGGAAACTCCGGCAAGGGCTTCGCAAGAATTCCCGCGACCAGTTCATTCAGTCCCGCCTCCGACTTATTTCGATCCTTATAAATCGCAGTCAGAACGTCCATAACGTTCTTCTTATCAGCGGGGTCGGTTGCAACTGCTGCCGCGCGCGCCAAAGCATCAATCTGCCGGTCAATAACCTGGTTAAGGTTAGCAAGCGCCAGTTTACTCTCAGGCGTCTCGTCTTTTCCTACGAAGATTTTGTAGTCATTGGCGAGTTTAGTAACTGGGCCGGCGCCGTATGCACCGGCAAGCTGGGCATAAACCTGTGGATTCTTTTTCAGATCGCTCTCTGGCTTGAGCGCCTTCACAAAGAACGGAATCGCCGCCGTCGGGTCGTTCTTTACCGTAGACTTAGCGATCGCGTAGTTCAATTGAGCCAGTGCCTTATCCCTGGAACCATCAAACAGCGGCGCGAACGGCTTCCCGCCCTCGATCATTTCTATGGCCGTCTTTGCATATTGCGCTGACTCAGAGAGAAGGGATGGATCATTCAAACCCGCGACACCCAGGATGATGTAAATCTTCACGTTGTTTACGTTGTCAGGATCATTCGCCAATACCAGCTTACCCAGCTTTACTTGATCCGCATACTTCCCATTCTTGACTGCATCTTCAAACTGCTTGGCAGTTGTTGCACTCGCGGTCAAGGCGTTGTAGGCATCCACGAATTTCTTCAGGGCCGTCTTATAGGCACTGTCATCGGCGGCACAAACCGACAAATATTCCTTCGCCGCATCAAAGGCGACATCTTGATGATCTTTTCGGTTGTCATACCACTTTTGATAGGTAGCCGACTTAAACTCGTCGTTGCACTCTTTCGCCTGGGCCCACGCCGGCGCCGCGAATACCGCCAACATCGCAGCAAGTGTCACTAATTTGATCGTCCGTCTCATTGGTTGTTAAAAGCCTCCGATCGATTCCTTCCAAACTTCCTGAATCAAAGTCGGGCGATGCCGACTGCCACTACCTGGCCGACAATTAAGATGCAATTCCCAAGCCGCTCGTTGTCGTACTGTGGGCTCTTCGCCCCGCTTCTCGGAAAGAGAGGTTGCCAAAGCGAACGGCAATAATCATGCAACAGTCGCCTGAGTGTCAAGCCCTGCAAGTTGGAAAGGAGCCGGTAGAAGTCAATGACCCGGCGTTTACAAGAAAACCGCCGAACTCTCGCAATCAAAATGCGCGAGTTCGGCGATCGTCTTCTTACACCAAACCAATCTCGAAAAACCGAAATGGTGTTACTGCTGATCAGGCTGAATTCGCCGCGGCCGGCCGTCAAAAATTGGGTCTTTCGAATTCGTCTTGGCCGGAGTCGCAGTCGGCTTAGCGGCTGGCTTTGCCTTGTTTTCGAGGGTCATCACCGTTGGCTTGACCTTCGTCTTCGGATCGGTACCTGCTGCGTTGTTTGCGTTCGCGTTTGGGTTGCCATTGTCGGCCGAGTTGTCGGCATTCTCTTCGGCGGCAATCGCGGCCTTGGTTTCCGCATTCTCTTCGTTCAGCGCCGCGGCTTTCTTACTGCCGTTGCCGCTCGGCGTTTCGTCGCCCTCGTCTGCCGCCGCAATCTGGAAATTAATCACGGTGCCAAAGCGCGGGCTCAGTGCGCGGTAGATGTTACCGGCAACGGCCGCGGGCAAGTGACCATGCGCGTCCGTGCCGCGCGTAATCACCACCACTGCCAGCCGCGGATTTACGACCGGCGCGTATGAAGTGAACAATCCCAGCCATGCTCCCTGGCCAATGCAGGTGCCGGTTTTTCCCGCGACGGTTTGTTCCGGACGATAGGCTTTCTTGCCTGAACCGTAGTTGACGGCACCAATCATTCCGGGAACCATGCGCTTCCAGGTTTCATCGCTGATATCAATTCTGCGCCGCATTTCGGACTTGAAGTGCGCGTCCTCTTCCGGAGTGCGCGGCAGATGGGGAACCAGCAGCTTGCCCCCGTTGGACATCGCCGAAACCAGACTCGCCAATTGAATCGCGGTGATTTCAAAATCGTCGCCATGCGAACTCATGTGATTCACCGCATAGCCCGACTTGAAAAGCGGCACTTTGCCGGGCGACTCGTTCACGTAATTGATGCCTGTCTTCTCGCCCAGGCCCAGTTGGCGCGCGTACGAAACCATCTTGTCAAAGCCGACCTGGCCACCGACATTCTGGAAATATGAATTGTTTGAGTAAGCGAGTGCGTCCGTCAGATCGATCCGATATTTACTGCCGTCGCTGACAGTTTCGATAGGCTGAATAACCTTTTCGCACAAGCCGGCGACGCCCGTAACCAGCTTAATCGTCGAGCACGGCTTGAATCCGCGGCGCAGCGCCCATTCCTGATTGACCACGGTATACACGCGGCCCGACTTTGGATCCATCACGACCACCGTGCCGGCATGATTACCCAGCGCAGCGATCGCGGCGTTGCGAACTTCCATGTCCTCGCCCACCGTGCTGTCCTTCGCGATGTTGGCCTGGACTTCGTTGCGCATTCCCTCATCCAGCGCTCGCTGCCGAGCGATCGCTGCCTGTCGCGCAGCCTCGGCGCGACGACGGGCTTCCTCAAGCTCGCGCCGGTGCCGCGACGAAAACTTTCGCATCTCAGCCGCGCGCTCGCGCTTGCTCAGCTTGTGGCCGGCTCGTCGCTCGAGCTTCGCCATGTAGGCGGCTTCTTCGTGCGCCAGTCGCGCGCGCTCAGCGCGCATTTCTCTCTTCGACAAATGCACCCGTCCGCGACGGCCCGAGCGCGCCAGCAGGCGTCGCTCATGTTTCGACAACCGCCCGCCGCGCGCCACTCGACGCGCAGCGCGGCCTCGCGAGTGTCTCCCGCGTGCCGAAGTCTCAGTTGTGGTAAACCCGATTAAGGTGAAGAGAAGAAAGAGGGCAAATGCCGCCCGTACAACCCTGGGGGAACGTATTAAATTCATCAGCAACTCCTCGTTCTAAAAATTCTGCAAATCCAGCACGCTCGAGGCGAAACCAGATAAAACTCTCGTTGCTTTGATTTGCACGCCGAGGGGCGACGCGCGGCTCGTTACTTCTAAGTCCAGAAACCGTCAAGGGCCAATCAAATTCCCGTTACCTAGACTCTTGAATTCCTTCCACTACCAGTCTAACAACGTGAGGCGGGATTACCTCCCTTGGGGCAGCTTCTGGGGAGTTTGCTTTGAAGCCGGGCCAACTATAACATCAGCTTAAGCAAACGGCAACCAAAAATGATGGCTCGGAAATCGCTGGAACGAGGCAAGCGGGCGGTCATTTTGGTGTCTCGGTAAAAATGGCCCGATTCAGACTACCTAAGAGCTTTCGGGTTCGCCTATTGGTGCTGCTGGCGGCCCTGCTGATGCTGACGCTAAGCGTGCAGTATTACGTCAATTTGCGCGCCGTCCGAAGCAATACCCAGTTCATTGCCGAGCAGCAGCAAGCAATCATGGCGGGCTTTGCATTGGGCGTTAATAGTTTCTCGAGCAAAAAGTATCTCGACCAGATGGGCGAAGAAGCAAAGCAGCCGCTGTTGGGTGAGCAGGCCGCGCGCGTCAAGAACATTTTGAGCGTCGACGATCAGGGAAACATCCAGGACAGCATGGAGAAAGACCAGACCCCACGCATGAATCCTGACAAAACGATTCGCTATGTGAAGGTCAAAGACATTTCCCTGCCGCCGCTAAACAGCGCGGTCGAGCTTCCTTCGGACAATACACCGCTGCCTGAGGGCATGACGATCGGACCGCAGACCAAAGCAGGCCAACCGGGCGCATTCTACATTCCAGTCGAAACTACAAATGGCCGCCGGTACATCATCGTCGTGCTCGGCTCGTCCAGCAACTTAACGGCTCTGTTGGAGCGCCAGTCGCGCCGGTCGCAGCTAATTACGCTCGCCGTCTTGCTGGTCACAACCGGCTTGACCGCGCTCGTCGTCTGGCGCTTCACGCGTCCAATCAAATCCCTGTCGGTGGGAGCGCGGCGCGTCGCTGGCGGAGATTTTTCTTTTCGAGTTCCCACCAGCGGGCGGCAAGACGAGATGGGCGAGCTGACTGAGCAGTTCAACGAGATGACGGTAAAACTCGGCCGGACGCGCGAGTTGGAAACAAAACTTCACGACGCGGAAAAAGCAGCCGTCGTGGGCCGGCTCGCGTCTGCGATCGCGCATGAGATTCGCAATCCGCTGAACTATATCAACCTGACGCTCGATCATTTGCGCGCACATTTTGCGCCGGATGACCTGGCCCGCCAGGAAAAATTCGCGGCTCTCACTACCCAACTAAAGTCTGAGGTGGCGCGCATCAATACTCACGTCACTGAGTTTCTCAATTATTCTCGGCCGGCAAAGCTGGAACTGCAGACGGTCGATCTGTACGCCGTCGCTTCGGACGCATTGAGCCTGGTCAAACCGCAGGCGGCCGCAAGCAATGTCGAGACTCGCGTCGACAAACAAGGCGAACTGCCGACGGTCATGGCCGACCCTGAGTCGTTGCGTTCCGCGCTGACGAACCTCATTATTAATGGCTTGCAAGCGACGGACGGAACCGGCGGGAAGCTCTCGATTAGGCTGTCTGGCGAGGAGCAGGGCCGGCGCGTGCGGATCGAAATCAGCGACACCGGCCGCGGCATCGCCCCCGAAGATATCTCGAAAGTTTTCGAGCCGTATTATTCAACGAAGGAGACCGGAACGGGACTGGGACTGGCCATCGTGAGAAAAGCGGTGGATGAGCATCACGGAACGATCTCAGTAAAATCGAAACCAGGCGAGGGCACCACGTTTACCATTACCTTGCCGACCAATCAATCATGACAAGAAAAAGCATCCTGGTAGTTGACGACGAGAAACCGCAACGCGACATCCTTCACGAAATCCTGACGACCGCCGGCTACGATGTGACGTCCGCAGCTTCCGGCGAAGCCGCGCTCAAGTTCGCCAAAGAGCGCAGCTTCGATCTGGCTCTGACCGATCTGAAGATGACCGGCATCGACGGCATTGAGCTGTTGCAGCAACTGTTGGCGCTCGACTCTTCGATCATCGTGATCCTGTTGACGGCGCACGGCACCATCGACTCGGCCAAGGACGCATTGCGACGCGGAGCCTTCGACTATCTGCAAAAGCCTTTCGACCGCGACGTCCTGCTGGCAACGATCAAACGCGCGCTGGGCAATCTCGATCAAATCGATGTCGAGATCAAATCCGCTTCTCTAAAGATGGAAGCAGTCAAGAAAATGATCTTGAAAGTTGCCCGCTCGAGTTCCACGGTTTTGATCCGCGGCGAATCGGGCACCGGCAAAGAACTGGTTGCGCGCGCGATTCATAACCAGTCACCGCGTTCTTCGGAAATGTTTCAGGCCGTCAATTGCGCCGCGATTAACGAAAACCTGCTTGAGTCGGAATTGTTCGGCCACGAAAAAGGCTCGTTTACCGGGGCGCACGCGGAAAAGAAAGGACTGTTCGAAGTTGCCGATCGGGGCACGCTCTTTCTTGACGAAATCGCCGAGCTCGACGTGGGCATGCAGGCAAAACTCTTGCGCGCCTTGCAGGAGCGCCGCGTGCGCCGCGTCGGCGGCTCGCACGAGATCCCGGTCGACGTGCGCGTAGTCGCGGCTACCAATCGCGACTTGCGGGCGATGGTTTCGGACGGACGCTTTCGCGACGACCTTTACTATCGCATCAACGTCTTGTCGATCGACGTGCCGCCTCTGCGCGAACGCCGCGACGACATTCCCGTCTTGATCGATCACTTTCTGAAGAAGCACACGCGCAACACTTCGCGTTTGGTGAAGGGACTAAACCCTGAGGCGCGGCGGATGATGAACGATTACGGCTGGCCCGGCAACGTGCGCCAGCTTGAATCCGCAATCGAGCGCGCAATTCTCTTGTGCGAAGGCGACACGATCACACCCGACGATCTGCCTACTGAATTGCAACAGGAATCGCGCGGCACATCCGCCGGCGCTTTCAAGCTGCCGCCGGAAGGCATCTCGTTCGAAGAAGTCGAAAGGAATTTGATCCTGCAAGCAATGGATCAGACCGATCACAACATCACCAAGGCGGCGAAGCTCCTCGGCCTCACATTTCGCACCTTGCAATATCGTCTGGAGAAGTTTGGGATCAAGCGGCCGGATGGAAAAGAAAAGGAACCGGAGGAAGGGTGAACGGTGTCTAAGAGCGCAAGCCGGGAGCGCTGAGATCGTTCAAGGCTAACCAATCCACCGGAGGCAACACATGCGATTTACAACTCTCCTTATTCTAGCCTTGTTTCTCTTGAGTTTTTCAGCCTGCGGCGGCTCAGACTTTAGGGCAAACCAGTCGGAGCAAAAGACCGTCGAGTCGGGGAAAGCACCGACTCAGTTGTCGGGGAAAGCACCGACTCAGTTACAAGGGCAGAACGATTCAATGACCACCGAACAGCTCAGGCGAGGTGAGACTGTGCAACTCCCCAAGACGGATGTTTCACTCAATCAAGCCGGCGCAGCCAACG
>DATGVD010000481.1:0-5157 GCA_035300785.1 Pyrinomonadaceae bacterium
CAACTCAAACGAGATTCTGGTCATCGATCCCGGCTCGCCTTATGGAGATGAGCAGGCGGCATTGGCTAAGTGTGTTGACAGTTTTGTCGCCGGAGCAAGGACGGTGCGCGAGATCCTCCTGACGCATGTTCACCCGGATCACGTCGCCGGCGTTAATGCTCTGAATGATCATCTGGAGAAGGCCCAAGGCGCGCGGGTTCCGGTTGCCGCTCATCGCGTGACCGCGGAGTCGTTGCAGAACCAGGTCAGCGTCGATCGATTTATCGAAGACACCGAGGTGCTGGAATTGAATGGCGAGCCCGCGATCAAGTTACGCGCGCTCGACACCCCGGGCCATGCGCGCGGACATCTCTGTTTCCACGATGAACGCACCGGCGCGCTCATCTCCGGCGACAATATTGTCGGATACGGTTCCGTCCTGATCGATCCGCCCGAAGGCAACATGCGCGACTATCTCGCCTCGCTCGCAAGAATGCGCGCGCTGCCGCAGCTCTCAGTGTTGTTTGGCGGGCACGGGCCGGCCATCGCTAATCCTTACGAAAAGATCGACGAATACATTGCGCATCGGCGGCAACGCGAAGAGTTGATTCTTGCGGCCGTGCGCGAAGGCGCGTCGACGCCGAAGGAAATTGTCGCACGCGTCTACACGGATGTCTCGCCGAAAGCGCACGCGATGGCGGAACGTGCGGTGCTGGCGCATTTGGAGAAGTTAATCGCCGACGGTCTTGTCTCGGAACAAACCGACGGCGAGTATCTCGCTACCCAAACGAAACGTTAACCCCAGAGGGCGCAGAGGATTCCGCAAAGGAAGCAGAGTAATACTCTCTCCGTTGTGCAGTGTCTTAATCTACCAGTCTTGAGAGATCGGCTTCCCATTAGGAAACGATCCGCGAAACCACACGAAGCGCTTTGTTCGTGCCGTTTGGTGTGGTTTCGTGGATCGTTCGCTGGGTAATCCGCGGCAACACCCGAAACGAAACTAGGACCTACATGGCATTTGGTTGCGTTCGTACTTTGCGCTCTTTCCGGTTAGAATCTTTTCAAACCATATGACAATCGAACGAGCAGGAACCTTAGGCGAACTCAAAGCGAGCGACTTCAAGAGCGTCTCAGTCAAGGACGAGATGCGCGCGAACTTGATCTGTAAGCTGAAGCGCCACGAAAGACTTTTTCCCGGCATTGTCGGCTATGACGAGACAGTCGTGCCGCAACTTATCAACGCGATTCTCTCAAAACACAACTTGATCCTGCTCGGTCTGCGCGGGCAGGCAAAGAGTCGTATTATTCGCCAACTGACGAACCTCCTCGACGACGCCATTCCGATCATCAAAGGCTCGGAAGTTAACGACAATCCCTTTCATCCAATTAGCGCTTACGGGCGCCAGATGCTCGAATTGCATGGTGACTCTGCGCACATTGAGTGGGTCGATCGCGATGCCCGCTTTGTGGAAAAACTGGCGACGCCCGACGTGACGATTGCGGACATCATCGGGGACGTCGATCCGATCAAAGCCGCGAAGGGCGGGCACCTGCTGAGCGACGAACTGACGATTCATTACGGGCTTTTGCCGCGCGCGAATCGCGGCATCTTTGCGATCAACGAACTGCCCGATCTGGCCGGCAAGATTCAGGTCGGACTCTTCAATATCATGCAGGAAGGCGACGTGCAGATTAAGGGTTACCCGGTGCGGCTGCCGCTCGATGTGATGCTGGTGTTCTCTGCGAACCCGGAAGACTACACCGCGCGTGGAAAAATTATTTCTCCGCTGAAGGATCGCATCGGGACCGAGATCATGACGCACTATCCGAAAGAGATCGAACTGGGTGTGGAGATCACGCGACAGGAAGCATGGACGGCGCGCGACGGCGTTCGGGATCGTCTGCTGATTCCCGATTTCATTCGCGAGGTCATTGAACAAATAGCTTTTGAAGCCAGAGATGACCAGCGGATTGACAAACATTCGGGCGTATCCCAGCGTCTGCCGATTTCGGTGATGGAATCAGTCGTCTCAAACGCCGAGCGCCGCGCGCTCACAACCGGCGAAGCGCAAATCGTCCCGCGTATCGCCGACATTTACGCCGCGATTCCTTCGATGACCGGCAAGATGGAATTGGAATACGAGGGCGAACAGATCGGGGCTTTCCGCATCGCCAGGGATTTGATCAAGCGCGCTGCCGGTGAAGTCTTTGAAGGCTACTTCGTGGGCATCGACTTTGCGCCGACGGTGGCCTGGTTCGATCAAGGCAACACCGTGCGTTTGGCCGATACTGCGGCCGCCGAAGAATGCGTGATGTTGCTCGAATCCATTCCTGATTTGCTCGACACACTGATGGTTCTCGGCTTTGACCGTAAAGACGCAGGGCAAACCGTCGCCGCTTGCGAACTCGCGCTCGAAGGTCTCTACGCCGAAAATAAGATCAGCCGCAACGAAGAAGGCGGCTATACGGCGGTGACAAAAGCGAAGAAGGATCGGCGCGGAATGATCTACGATGATCTGACGGAAACTGGGAAATACAGTTAGGAATTAGCCTCAGATGAGCGCGAAAGAAATACAAGTAAGCCACAGATGGACACAGATAGACACGGATTCAAACACTCAGAGATAACAGACAAGATCATTAAGGTTTTCTTTGAGGTCTACAACGAGCTCGGGCATGGATTCCTCGAATCGGTGTACGAGAGATCTTTGGAAATCGCTCTGGCCTCTTTGGGTCTCAAGGTTTGCAGACAAATTCAAATTCCAGTGTGGTTCCGCGGCCAACCTGTCGGCGACTTCACTGCCGACATGCTGGTAGCGGATTGTGTATTACTAGAACTAAAGGCTGCTCGGGCTCTTGACTCGTCTCATCAAGCCCAATTGCTAAACTATCTTCGCGCAACTGAAATTGAAGTCGGCCTGCTCCTAAACTTTGGTTTGAAACCAGAATTCAAACGTCTAATCTTTGATAATCCTCGTAAGGCACTTCGTGGAAATCCTCGTATCTCAGTGGCGGATCTCCTGATTGCTGATCCCGGAAATGACATGATAAAACCATCGTGAGGTTTAGCTTTTTGATCTGTGTCTATCCGTGTTCATCTGTGGCTGATTAGATGAAATTCACGCGCTACTCAAAATTCAACGGCCTCGATGTCTACGGGATCAATCTCGGAGACTTGATGGAAGGTCTGTCTGATTCTGTGCTCTCTTCCGGTTACGACGATTATTACTACTGGTCGCGGCAGCGTGCGCCGCAGGACACTTCGCTTGACGCCCTGCGGCGCGCACTGCTGCAGGCGCTGATGGATCAAAACCTGCTCAGTCAACGCCAGATTCAGCAAATGCTCGACGAAAACGAAGGCAAGTACGAAGGTTCGCAACTTCAGGAAATGTTGAATCAACTGATCGAGCGTTTGGTCGAAGAGGGTTATCTGACTCTGCATGAAGAACCACCGGCCGAGCGGCAGCAACGCGAACTGATCGGAGGCGGACAAGGAACTATTGAAGAGCCTTTGCCGCGTAACATCAAGTTTGAAGTTACTGAGAAAGGCCTGGACTTTCTCGGCTACAAAACGCTGCGCAATCTACTCGGGAGCTTAGGCAAGAGCTCGCTCGGCCGTCACGACACTACGCATCTCGCCACCGGCATCGAAGCCGAGGCGGCCAGCAAACCGTACGAATTTGGCGACACGATCAATCTGGATGTGAACACAACGTTGCTTTCGGCGATCCAGCGCGAAGGCCTGTCGGTGCCGCTGAACCTCGAATACAGCGATCTACATGTGCATCAGTGCGACTATCAATCGTCGTGTGCGACGGTGGTGATGCTGGATTGCTCGCACTCGATGATTCTCTACGGTGAAGACCGCTTCACGCCGGCAAAGAAGGTCGCGCTGGCGCTCGGTCATCTGATTCGCACGCAATATCCCGGCGATTCTTTGAAGATTGTGCTGTTTCACGATACGGCGGAAGAGCTGCCGCTGGCGAAACTTGCCACAACTCAAGTCGGTCCTTATCACACGAACACGGCGGAAGGTTTGCGGCTCGCGCGCCGCATTCTGCAAGCGCAGCGCAAAGACATGAAGCAGATCGTGATGGTGACGGACGGCAAACCGACGGCGTGTTTTATAGAAGGAGCGCAGCCAACAGCGTTTGTGGGCCGTCGCTCATCACGTGGGCTCGACCCCGTCGCTACCGCTCCGGGTACTGACCGGAGGTTGTATAAAAACTCCATGGGCGGCGATCCGTGGGTGATGGAAGCTACGTTTCGCGAAGTGCAGGCGTGTCGCAAAGCCGGTATCATGATCAATACCTTCATGCTGGCCAGCGATTACTATCTGGTTGAGTTCGTCAAACAGATGACGGCGATGACGAACGGCAAGGCTTACTTTGCCAACCCGTCGAATCTCTCACAATTTGTCCTGATCGATTTTCTGCGCCGGCGAAAGAGCCGGGTGAAATAGGATCCAGAGTCTCCGATACACGCGTTTAGAGTACCAACTTCAGTTGGGCTCTTTTCTCAACAACAAGGCCCGACTGAAGTCGTTACTCTGAACACCTCTCACCCAAAATCCGCCATAATTCAACGCACTCGGAAGTAATAGCTCGCCACGCTCCTCTTCGATCCATCGTCAGCGCGGCTTAAACTAACTCGATAATCACCAATCTTGAGCAAGGCTGCCGGGACATCGAAATCGACCTTGCCCGCGTCAGTTTCAGTCGTCTGAAGCGACTGAGAATTAAAGATGCTTTGATCGTCGGCGGTCAAGAGTTGCGCTCGAAAACTTCCGGTCTGGTTTGGTTTGAGTGCGAGCTGCAAACGCACAATGTCATGCTCACCTTTCGGGAGATCGATAAGGGGAATCTGGGCGTGGTCGCGCGGTGCGTCGGGCATCAGGTCGACGCTCAGAATCACTGGCGAGGCTGTTGGTTCATGCGGAGGCATCGCCAAAGGAGTTATTCGGTGTTCGGGAATCGACGATGTGTTGTTCGAATGCTCAGCCATTCGAGGCGCACTCGGAGCCGGGACGGGCGCGCGCCGATTGAAGATGCCCGCCTTGATGCCTTCTTTAATGCGCGGTTCTTTCACCCACAGCCAAACCATTCCAACCAACACCACGAGGATCGCGACCCCAAAGGCCAACCGCCAAGCGCGCTGATTAAGGCCGAACAGAAATCG
>DATGVD010000482.1:0-3470 GCA_035300785.1 Pyrinomonadaceae bacterium
GCCGGCCGCAATATCGCGAAGCTCGCAGATCAGATCACTCGCCATCAACCCGATCTGGTTTCAGTTCAAACCGAAGAAGCCGCCGAACAACTGCAAGCGGAATTGCGCCGGCGCGATATTCCGCCGCCGCGGATAGCCGTCGGCGAGAGTGGTCTGATTGAGGTGGCCACGCACGCCGAAGCGGACTGTGTCGTTTCGGGCACTGTCGGCGCCGTTGGATTCGTGCCGACGCTGCGCGCCCTGGAAGCGGGAAAGCGCGTGGCGCTGGCGAACAAAGAAACCCTGGTGATGGCCGGCGAGTTGATGACGAACGCCGCCGCAAAGTCCGGCGCGGAATTATTGCCGGTTGATTCCGAACACAACGCTTTGCATCAGTGCCTGCGCGGCGAGCAGCGATCTGAGGTCCGCCGGATCATTCTCACTGCGTCGGGCGGGCCGTTTCGCACGCACGACAGGGCCGCGATTGAATCCGCCACGGTGGCTGAGGCGATGAAGCATCCGACCTGGAACATGGGCGCGAAGATCACGATCGATTCGGCGACGTTGATGAACAAGGGTCTCGAGGTGATCGAAGCGCACTGGCTGTTCGGTTTCAGCGCGGAAGAGATCGGCATCGTCGTGCATCCTGAATCGGTCGTGCATTCGATGATCGAATTGATTGACGGCTCAGTCATTGCGCAGATGGGCGTGACCGACATGCGCCACGCGATCCAATACGCGCTGACTTATCCTGAACGCCACGCTTCGGACCTTCCGCCACTTGATCTGGCGAAGCTCACCTCGCTTCATTTCGAAGAGCCCGATCTCGAACGCTTTCCCTGCATCTCTTTGGCGTATCGCGCTCTGAAGGCGGGCGGCACGCTGCCGGCGGCGATGAATGCGGCTAACGAAGAAGCTGTTCATGCGTTTATCGACGAGCGCATCGCTTTGACCGATATCCCGCGCGTGATCGAAAGCGTGATGAGCCGGCATCAAACGCGCCCGGCAACCGACCTGGAGGCCGTGCTCGATGCCGATCGAACCGCGCGCGCCGCGGCTGCTTCGATTATCGAGAGCCTGTCGCGCGCACCCGCCGCCAGCAGCGCCGCTTGATTTGAACTGCCGGCTCTCCTCGGTAATGTGTTAGTTTCCTGATTTTGAGAGATTGGCTTGAGATGGAAAACGATCCACGAAGCCACACGAAGCAGCTTTGTTCGTGCGATTTAGTGTGGTTTCGTGGATCGTTCTTATGTTAATCCGCGGAAACACACGAAACGAAACTCAGACACTATCTTCTCCTCTCTCTGTTTGACCCGCCACCGTGCGCCACGTAAACTCGTTTTGGAGAGATCATGATTCACGTCATTCTTACTTGGGTGCTTCCCTTTATCGCGGTGCTGGGCGCAGCGGTTATTTTGCATGAGTTTGGCCACTTCCTGGTCGCGAAGCTCTTTAAGATTCGCGTCGAGACTTTCTCCGTCGGTTTCGGGCCGCGATTGATTGGCCGCAAGTGGGGCACGACCGATTATCGAATATCCGCGATTCCGCTGGGCGGCTACGTCAAACTCGGTGGCGACGAATCGAACGCCCCGATCGAAGGCGAAGGCGCCTCGGACATTCCGGCGTGCGAACGTTTCGACCTGCGTCCGCGCTATCAAAGAGTGCTCGTCGCCCTCGCTGGTCCGGTGATGAACATCCTGACTGCTTTGGCGATCCCGTTTGCGGCGGCTTTGATGTACGGCGTGCCGTCGATGCCCGCGCCGGTTGTCAGTCTGGTAAGGCAAGGCGGTTCGGCTGACCAGGCGGGACTTAAACCCGGCGACCGGATTATTTCGTTTGAGGGAACACAGAATCCAACGTGGAATTACATCACCGGCAAGGCATTCCTTCGACCCGGCCAGGAAGCGCATATGGAAGTTGAGCGCGATGGCAAGCGACTGCCATTGACGCTCAAAGTTCCCAAGCGGACAGACGGCGGAAATGAAATCGGCGAACTCGACTTCCAGCCTGACTCGGGAGCGCTGCCGGTCATTGTGGATTCCGTCACGCCAAACATGCCGGCCCAGGAAGTTGGCTTGCGGCCCGGCGATCAGATTGTCGCGGTTGACGGCCAACTGGCGCACAGCCGAACACAAGTTACGCAATATATTCAGGATCATCGAGAAACCGCGATTCGTTTGACGGTTGTGAGGGGTGACGCCCGGCTCGAATTAACCGCAAAGCCTAAACCAGACGAATCCAATGTTCCTCGTCTGGGCCTGCGTTTTGCGCTCGAGCCGCGTGAGCCTGCGGGTCCAATCAGAGCGGCGAGTTTTGCGGTCGGCCAGAATGTCGAGATCATGAGGTTGGCCGCGGACGCTTTGGGACAGGTGTTCAAGGGCCAGCGGTCCGTGCGTGACACGCTTCAGGGTCCGATCGGAATTGCCCGGGAGTCTTCGCGCGCGGTGACTGAACTAGGTTGGGCTGGGCTGATCATGATGCTTAGTTTTCTCAGCCTGAATCTCGGAGTCTTTAATCTGCTCCCGATTCCGGTGCTCGATGGCGGCGCGATTTTCCTTTTGCTAATCGAAGGCGCTCTGGCTCCGGTCGGTCTGAAGCTTTCACTCTCCGTGCGCGAACGAATTCAGCAGGTGGGTTTTGTGCTCGTAATTCTCCTGATGGTTTTTGTGCTGACGAACGATGCGCTGAAACAGATATCGATCTGGCGTGGACCAGGAAACAGCGCGCCCCCGGCGACCACGCCGGCGAAATAGATTAGTGTTCAGAGTTCAACCTTTAGGTTGTCGCTCTTTCAAAGAAGCAAGCTAGACCTTGAACTCTGAACCAGAATCAATATGCGAAAGTCGAAGGCCGTACAAGTCAAGCACGTCCAGATCGGCGGCGGCGCCCCATGCGTCATTCAGTCGATGACCAAGACCGACACCGCCGATGTCGATGCAACTGTTGCCCAGATCGAAGAGATGGTGCGTGCGGGTTGCGAGATTGTGCGCCTGGCGGTGCCCAATGACGACGCGGCAATTGCACTGAAAGAGATTCGCAAACGAGTGCCTGACGTGCCGCTGGTTGCTGATATCCACTTCCATTACAAGCTCGCGCTGCTGGCATTGGAAGCAGGCATCGACAAGCTCCGACTTAATCCCGGTAATATTGGTAATATTGGTAAGCACGAGCGAATTGTGGAAGTTGTGCGCGCAGCGCAGGCCCAGAAAGTGCCGATTCGTATTGGTGTCAACGGTGGGTCGTTAGAAAAGGATTTGTTGAAGAAATATGGCACGGCAACTCCTGAAGCGATGGTGGAGTCTGCCATGCGCCACATTCGGATTCTCGAAGATCTGGATTTTACGGACACGATTATTTCGCTCAAGGCTTCCGACGTACATCGCACAGTCGCTGCTTATCGTCTGTTGGCAGAGAAGGTTGATTATCCGTTTCACCTTGGAGTGACTGAGGCCGGCACCGCTTTTGGAGGCACGATCAAGTCCTCCATCGGC
>DATGVD010000483.1:0-2243 GCA_035300785.1 Pyrinomonadaceae bacterium
CACGGGCGCGCGCCGGCAATCGCCACCGGAATCAAGGCCGCGAATCCCGAACTCAGCGTGTGGGTGATCACCGGCGACGGCGATGCGCTGTCGATCGGCGGCAATCATTTCATGCACGTGCTGCGGCGCAACCTGGACATCAACTACATTCTTTTCAATAACCGCATTTACGGTTTGACCAAAGGCCAGTACAGCCCAACCTCGGTGTTTGGTCAGCGCACCAAGTCGACGCCGATGGGGGTGATCGACTATCCGATCAATCCGCTTTCACTGGCGATCGCCAGCGAAGCGACATTCGTCGCGCGCTCGATCGACATCGACGTAAAACATCTGGGCGCGATGGTCGAAGCGGCCGCGCGGCACAAAGGCGTGTCGTTTCTCGAGGTCTATCAAAACTGCAACATCTTCAACGATCACGCTTTTGATTACTTTACCGAACGCAGCGTGCGCCCCGATCGCGTGCTTTACCTGGAACACGGCAAGCCGATGATCTTCGGCAAGGATCGAAACCTGGGCATTCGTATGAACGGCGCCCATCCGGAAGTCGTTCGCGTCGGCGAGGGTGGCATCACCGAAAGCGACATCCTGGTTCACGACATTAATCTGCAGGATCCGTCGGTGGCGTTCATGCTGGCGCGGATGGAGCAACCTGACTTTCCGCAACCGGTCGGCGTGTTCCGCGCGGTCGAGCGGCCCAGCTATGATCAGATGATGGCCGATCAGATCGAAACCGCGATCGCCAAGTCCGGCCCCGGCACTCTGGAAAAGTTGATCTACAGCGGCGATATGTGGACGGTGGAATAGAATTTCGAATTGCGAATTTCGAATTGCGGATTTGTAGTTCTTGAAAATTCGCATTTCGAAATCCGAAATTCGCAATTGGAGCGAAGCGAATGCTTTGTCCTTCCTGCGGTCATGACAACATCGAAGGCGCCGACCGGTGCGAAGAGTGCATGACTTCGCTCTTCAACCTCGACGTGCCCCAGGCCGGCAGGGCAAGCATGGAGCGCTCGGTCATGGAGGACGACATCAGGCAGCTCGAACAGGAGTTCCTCGGCGTCCTGCCCGACACTTCCGCGCTCGAAGTGATCGCGAAAATGAAAGCGGCCGGCCTGGGCTGCGCGCTGGTGATGGACGAGGGAAAGCTGGTCGGCATCTTCACTGAGCGCGATCTCCTCAACAAATTAACCGGCAAGAGCGCGAGTTCCCCCAGCACGGCGGTCAAAGACTTGATGAGCGCCAATCCTGAGACGCTGGACGAGACTGATTCAGTCGCCACGGCCTTGAACCGGATGTCGATGGGCCGCTATCGTCACATCCCAGTCAGAAAAGCCGACGGTACGTATAGCGTCACTTCCATCAAACATGTCCTGAAATACATCGCCAAAGCAGAGTGGTGACGACCGCACGCATGTAGTTGTCCGGGGGATCTTCAGGATGAAGAAGCACATCCTCATTTACGGTCTCTGCGGCGGCGTGCTGATCGTCATCTTGAAACTTGTCGAGTACCGCTTCCTCGTCGTCCAACACTCCATCGAAATCTACGGAGGACTAATCGCCCTGCTCTTCGCGTTGCTGGGCATCTGGCTCGGACTTAAACTCACCAAAAACAAAGAAACGATCGTCGTTAGAGAAATCCCGGCGCCGCAATCCTTTACTTTGAACGAGGCGAGACTGCGCGAACTGGGCATTACTCGACGTGAGCTGGAAATACTAGAACTCATCGCTCGCGGCCTGAGCAATCGCGAGATTGCCGAAAAACTCTTTGTCAGTGAAAACACAGTAAAGACCCACTCCAGCCGTTTGTTCGACAAGCTGAGCGCCAGACGAAGAACTCAGGCGGTGCAGATGGGAAAAGAGTTGGGACTGATTCCGTAGCAATTGCTCTTCAATTTGGAGTGCGGTGACTTGTCACCGCTTTCGCTGTCGCGACAATGCTGGCGACCAGTCGCCAGCTTACCAAGCGCCGACAAGTCGGCGCACTCCAAATGTTCACTCATTCGAAAGAATGATTCTGACCCCGAAAGGGCTAATTCACCCGAAAGTATGACGACAAACCCGGCCGCGCTGGCTATCTTCGCGCTCGAAATTTAAATCTTCTGAGGAGAATCAAACGATGAAAAAGACAGTTCTGATTTTCGGGCTCATCTCGGGCGTCATCATGGCGGCCCTGATGTTCGGCACCCTCCCTTTCACGGATTCGGCCTGGCTGCAATCGCATAGCATGTTCATCGGCTATACGA
>DATGVD010000484.1:0-2086 GCA_035300785.1 Pyrinomonadaceae bacterium
TAAGGAACAGAGTCTCGATTACACCCTGGAGTAGTTAAGAAGGGTCATGCCGTGAAGAGGTTCGATGCCTGCAATAGTGGCGCGAGCAGCTTGCCGGTAGTTTCGCGGACGGCGCGCCCGCAGCAGTTCCCCAACTGCGACGGCACCTTATGACCATCGCGCGGGAAAAGCGAAAGTCATTGGGATTGTGAACAGACCGGACGTTTTCAGATGAAAGGAACAACAGATGAGAGTCGACTTCTGGAAGTCACTCTTAGCACTCGCTTGCTTAGTTTTCTTGCTCTGCCGGCCGCAATTGGGAGGTGGGAAGAAGACCTGATCGCCGTTTCATGTTTGTGTGCCTGCTGTGTGCCAACTCAGCGCATTCAGTAAAGTCTATTAGGTCAAAAACTCCTCAATTGCTCAAATACAGTCTGCGAAACACGCTCTAATAAACTCAGAACCCCTATCGATTGTATTATCAGCACAAAGGCAAGCCGGCGATCTTGCCGTTGGAAAAACTGATCGTCAGGAGTTGACGGCTACGCCCAAGAAATGAAAAGCCCGCGTGGAAATCCATTCACGCGGGCTTTCGGGTAATCAACAGATTAAGGGAAGTTCTGATCAAGCGGAAGCGTAAACTCTTTAGCAGTGCGCTGACTTGTCAGCGCCTTGCTCGGTCGCGACTTGTCGCGACCACGTCCTGGTTGCGTCGCTTCACTGAATGCGGCGTCAAGCCGCCGCAGACCAAAACACTTATCTCGGCGTCTTTACGGGCGCCGGTGGCCGCGGCGGTAGCTTCACCGGATTCTTCAGCTTCGCCATGACTTCCGCAATTCCGCGTTCGAGCTGTGGATCGCGGCCGGCGATTTCTGATTTGGGATCGTTGTCCACTTCAATGTCGGGATCGACGCCGTACCCTTCGATGATCCACTCGCCTTTCTGATTCGCGAAGCCGAACTCGGGAACGTTGACGCCGCCGCCGTCAATCAGCGCGCCGCGGTTGGAAATGCCGACCACGCCGCCCCAGGAGCGCTTGCCAATCAAGGGACCAAGCCCGGCTTCACGGAACATCGCCGGGAAAATGTCGCCGTCGGAAGCCGAGTTGCCGTCGAGCAGAGCGACCATCGGTCCGATGAAAACAGCATCCGGATAAGTCGTGGCGTCATCCACCGTGCGCGAGTACCCCAGGGCCAGAAGCCTGCGCCGCAGTCTTTCGATCAGCATGCGCGAGACGTTGCCGCCGCCGTTCGCACGCACGTCAACGATCAATCCTTCCTTGCGAATTTGGGGATAGTACCACTTGATGAATTCGCGAATACCGTTGGCGCCCATGTCGGGGACGTGAATGTAGCCGACCCGGCCGCCCGTTGCTTCCTCGACCTTCTTGCGATTCCGCGTAACCCAGTCGAGATAGATCAGATTGCCTTCGTCCGTGATCGGCCGGTAGGAAACCGTGCGCGAGCCTTCCATCGTTGGCTTGCTGTTGACGGTGAGCATAACCGGGTCGACCTTGTTGTGCAGCAAACGATACGGATCGTCGTTGCCCTTCAACTCTTCGCCGTCGATTGCCAGCACGTAGTCGCCGACGTTAACGTTGACGCCGAGCTCCCTGAGCGGCGAGCGATATAGATCTTCTTCGTTTTCACCTTCGAAGATCTTTGAGATGCGATAGCGGCCCGATGCCTGGTCGAGTTCAAAACGAGCGCCGGGCAAACCCACGCGTGGCCGCGGCGGAATCTGAAAGTCGCCACCTTCGATGTACGCGTGCTGCACGGTCAACTCGGAGATCATTTCCGCGATGACGTAATTCAAATCAGAACGATGCGCGACGTACTTCAGCAGCGGCTTGTATTGCTCGCGGAGCGCCACCCAGTCATAGCCGTGCATGTTCGTCACATAGAACCAGTCGCGATAGCGCCGCCAGACTTCATTGAAAATTTGGTTCCACTCTTCGGTGGGCACGCGATCGACGACCAGTCCGGCCGTGGAAACCGGCTTGCGGCTCTTATCGCCCTGCGGAGTCGCATCATAAATGGCAAAGGCCGGACCGGTTCGCACCATTACCTTCGAACCGTCATGCGACATCGCATAGAAACCGACGTCG
>DATGVD010000485.1:0-9536 GCA_035300785.1 Pyrinomonadaceae bacterium
GCTTCGTTTTCTTTCACCCAGTGTGGATCGCGACCTCGCGCCGCGCTGGTCGCCCGACGGGCGGCTCATCGCCTTCATTCGTTTGCTCACCGTGACGGACACGTTTTCGAACGACCGCGATCGCATTCAACCGTGGGCCATCGAGGTTGTTGACGTGCGAACCGCCGAGGCGAAAGAAATCTGGCGTTCGGGCGACTCTGAAAACGATTCCTATTCCGGCTTTGCGGGCGGCGATTTTTGGTAGTGGGTCGCCAGCGATCGTCTGCTGTTTTTATCAGAAAGAGACGGCTGGGCGCATCTTTATTCCATCTCAGCCGACGGCGGCGCAGTTGCGGCGTTGACTCCGGGAGAATTTGAAGTTGAAAACGTTGCACTTTCGCCCGACAAATCTTTCGTCGTCTTTTCGACCAACAAGAACGACATCGATCGACGCCATCTCTGGCGCGTCAACACGAGCGGCGGGACGCCTGAGCAAATTACCAAAGGCGGCGGCATCGAAATGTATCCCGTGCTTTTCGACAGTGGCCGGCAGATCGCTTTCCTTCATTCAACCGCGCGCGATCCGTTCCTGCCGTTCACTGCTTCGCTCGATGGATCAAACATGAAGCCGCTGGCGCCGCAGGCACTGCCGCGTGATTTTCCTTCCGCTAAGCTCGTCGTGCCGGAGCAAGTAATTTTCAAAGCCGCCGACGGCCGGGAAATTCACGGCCAGTTGTTCAAGCCGGCGAACGAAGCCGGTAAATTGCCGGCCCTGGTATTCATGCATGGCGGGCCCAGCAGGCAGATGCTTCTGGGCTGGCATTATCTTTATTACTACCACAACTCTTATGCGCTGAATCAGTATCTCGCCAGCCGCGGCTACCTGGTTTTGTCGGTGAATTATCGCAGCGGCATTGGTTATGGCCGTAGCTTTCGCATGGCCCAGCATCGCGGCGCGCGCGGCGCGTCGGAATATCAGGATGTCGTCGCCGGCGCGAAGTACCTGCGCGACCGCGACGACGTAGACAAAAAACGCGTCGGGTTGTGGGGTGGCTCGTACGGTGGTTACCTCACGGCGCTGGGATTGGCTCGCAATTCTGACATCTTTGCCGCGGGAGTTGATTTTCACGGCGTGCACGATTGGAGTTCTCCGGTGGCGGGGTTGCGTGTGCCGACCGACACGACTGAGCGAAACAGAATCGCGCGCGAGTCTTCGCCAATTTCGTCGGTGGATAAATGGAAATCGCCAGTGCTGTTGATTCACGGCGACGACGATCGCAACGTGGAGTTTTCGCAGACGGTGAATCTCGTGCGACGACTGCGCGCAAATGGAGTGTACTTCGAGCAGTTGATCTATCCTGACGAGATACATGATTTTCTTCGGCATCAGGACTGGGTCCGCGCGTATCATGCCAGCGCAGACTTTTTCGATAAGCATCTGAAGTGAGCTTCGACCCTCGCAATATCCTCGTCATCGATTTCGGCCAGCTCGGCGACGTCGTGATGAGCCTGCCCGCGCTCGGTGCATTCCGCGAGCGCTTTCCCCGCGCGCGCATCACAATCGCAGTCGGCAAGCCCGGCGCGGAAGTGATCGAAATGTCCGGCTATGCTGATGCAACCATCTCCGTCGATCGCGTCGCGCTGCGCGACGGATTCAAGCCGCTCTCCGTGCTGCGAGTTTTCCAGGTCGTCAAAGACGTGCGCAGCCGTAAGTTTGATTTCGTGATCGATCTGCACAGTTTTTCCGAAACCAACCTGCTGGGTTTTCTTGCGGGCGCGCCGAAACGCTTGTTTTCGCGGCGGCGGGGACGGTCGCTCGACTTTCTCGCCAACTTTCGGCCGCTGCCGCCGATCGAAGAAGGCAATCGAACCCGGCATCAGGTCGATCGCTATCTGGACGTGTTGCTGCCACTGGAAATAAAGGACGCGCCGCGCGTGCCACGGCTCGTGACCCAAGCGCAACACGGACGCGAAGTCGACGCCCTGCTGCGCAAGTCAAAGGCGGACGTGGGCGCTCCGCTAATCGGTTTGTTTCCGGGCGCCGGTCACGAAAGCCGGCGTTGGCCACTGGAGAGATTTGCACAACTGGCCGACTCTTTAATCCGCAACGATGGCGCGCGACCGATTGTTTTTGCGGGTCCTGAAGAGCGCGAACTGGTCCCGCAAATGCGTCGGCTTTTTCCTGCGGGCACCGTAATTCTGGATCGGCTCACGATTCGCCAGCTGGCAGCGGCGCAGGCGCGTTTGGCGGTTTTCGTTTCCAACGACACCGGTCCCATGCACA
Source organism: Pyrinomonadaceae bacterium (assembly GCA_035300785.1). Taxonomy (GTDB): domain Bacteria; phylum Acidobacteriota; class Blastocatellia; order Pyrinomonadales; family Pyrinomonadaceae; genus UBA11740. The sequence goes on from DATGVD010000485.1 coordinate 2,264, forward strand.
TCGCCGCGGCAGTTGGCGCTCCAGTAGTGCTGCTGCTTGATCGTCGCGCGCCGGAAAGTTATGTTCCGCTGAGCGAGGCCAAACGGGTGATTTACAGCGTCACCATTCCAGAAATTCCGGTCGAAGAAGTTTACGGCGCTACGCGCGAATTGCTGGCGGCAGGACGCACAGAGGCATTGTTCGCCAGCTAGCGAATTCAGCGCGAGATGGCCTCTTCGGCCTTGCGTTTTTGAAATGAGATTCAAGAAGACAGGTTTGCTGGCCATCGCTTCGTTCGGCCTTGTGCTGACGTCAGTCTTGCTGGTCGAGCGGCGTTCGCCAGCCATTTCACGCGAGGATCGAGCAACCCCAACGCCTCTGGCGACGACCAGGAATCCCGCTCCCAACGTTTCAAATGCTCCCCCGGATTTGGCGCTCGCGAGAGAGATCGACCGCACGATCGACGAAAGCGAACCGGCGCAGGCGCGCTGGGGCGTGTTTGTCATGTCGATGAGTGATGGCCGCGTGCTCTACTCGCGAAACGGCGACAAGTTGTTCACGCCGGCGTCGAACATGAAAATCTACACGACCGCCGCCGCGCTCGATTTACTGGGCGCCGACTATCACTGGCGCACTTCTGTCTACGCCGGTAAGCAACCGGATAGCAACGGAGTGATCGACGGCGACTTGACGTTGTTTGGCCGCGGCGATCCCGGCCTGGCTTCATACGGTAAGGACGGCCTGCCGTTGCTGGCTTTGGAACTCTGGCAGCACGGCATTCGTCACGTGCGCGGCAGCGTCATCGGCGACGAGAGTTATTTCCATGGCGAGATGTACGGTCTCGGCTGGCAGTGGAACGATGTGCAGTGGTACTTCGGAGCCCAGCCCAGCGCGCTAACGATCGACGCGAACGCGATGGAGTTGACGATCGCTCCCGGGGGCAAATTCGGCAACGCAGCTACCGTCAAACTGCAGCGCGAGAACCGCTACTTTCATTTGACGAACCACACGACCACGGGCGAGCGTGCCGCGCCTGCATCAATCGGAATCAATCGCGGTCTTTCGGATAACGAGATTCGTGTGTGGGGAGAGTTTCCGGCCGGCGGTCGTGGCTTCACGGCTTATCTCTCAGTCTACAACCCAGCCCTGTGGTCGGCCACGCTTTTCAATGAAGCACTGCTGGCACAGGGCATCGCGGTTGACGGTGAACCGCGGAGTCGTGACTCTCGCGCCGCAGAGGCTGAGAGGTTCGATCCGCAGAAGGCTTTCGAGATCGCTTTCGCAGAAGGCAGAACGCTTGGCGAGATTGTTCATCAGACAAATAAGGAGAGTAACAACCTCTACGCCGAGCTGATTCTTCGGACCCTCGGGAAAGAGCGAGGCTCGCTGGCGCCCGATCCCGACCCGCGAAAGAATCGCGAGCGCGGTGATGATGAAGCCGGTGTTGCTGTCGTAAAGTCCTGGCTCGATCGCAGTAGCATTCCAATCGATGGCCTGGCGATACGTGACGGTTCCGGCCTTTCGCGTTTGGATCTCGTAACACCCGAAGCAACGGCTCGTTTGCTTGTGGCCATCAGTAAGACCAACTCGGCGGGGGTCTTTCACGATTCGCTCCCGATCGCAGGACGCGACGGGACCCTAAAACCACGACTCCTTCGCGAAGCCGGAAAGCTGTTCGCCAAGACGGGTACACTGACTTACGACCATTCGCTTTCCGGCTACGCAACCACCCAAAATGGCGAGGTTCTCGCCTTCTCAATCTTCTGTAATGACGCCACCGGCCACAGCGATCCTGTCCGCCTGATCGACGAGATTGCCGCCCTGCTCGTCGCCTATGACAGCCACTCAAAAGTGAAATAGGCTTACTTACTGGCTCTTTTCGCCCATACCAAGTCAATGTTGGCTCTAGACAAACTCGCTTTAACACGATAATATACCAGTCGAGGCCGCCTGTCCGGCTTCAACTTACCGTTTGAAAGCGCCCCGCGCTCACCTTTTTCAGCCCAGATTCTTAGGAGAATAAAATGTCCAAGCAAGTCACCAGAATTCTCTTCACACTCCTGCTCGTGTCGTGGATGGTCACGGCGGCGTTTGGGCAGACCAACTTGTCCGCGAAAGCGAACAGCTTGCAACCAGCGACCGCGTCAGGGAGCGAAAGCGACCGCCTCCGCGATGGATTACAGGGTCCGGTGCGCCGCATCCGGACGGAAGTAGTCAAGCTTTCTACTGCGAGTGGTAAGACAGTGGAGGATGGTAAGCGAGTTGTTCTCGAAACCGCCGAGTACGATCTCAAGGGAAGCAAGACCCAGAACCAATACTTTCCCATCGCTGGATCGACGCTCACGGGCCGCGAAGTTTACAAGTACGACGATAAGGGCAATATCAGCGAAATGACTTTGGTCAACGCTGACGGCTCGCTGGTCAGCAAGGAAGTTTACAAATACGAGTCTGACTCGCTGGGTAACTGGGTGAAGATGACAACTTCGGTTGCGGTCGTAGAGAACGGTAAGATCGCCTTCGAACCAACTGAGGTCACCTATCGAACAATCTTTTATTATCTCGACGCCACAATGGCGAAGATGGTCGAGCCTGCCGGCAACTCCGCGCCTTCCGTGAAGAACGAAGATGCTAGACCGCAAGTCAAGCCAACAGTGGAGACTTCCAAGGAAGTGAAACCCGCTGCCAACTCTGGTACTTCAGCGAATCACGCGGAGGGCGAGAAGGTTGCGGCGGCAGTGCCTTTGCCAACTTCATCGCTCGACAAACTCAAATTATCCGCTGCTCAGCCCGCGCCTGCTGATTTACGGGGCGCGGCCGTCGATATGAACAAGAAAGCTGTTGTCGTTAGTGACAACGCGCCGCCGCCTGCCCCGCGACCTTTGCTTAAACCGGTTTCTGGCGGTGTGCTCAATGGAATGGCGCTGGCTTTACCGCCGCCTTCGTATCCCGATACCGCTCGCAGAATGCGTCAGTCGGGAATGGTCCAGGTCGAAGTAGTAGTTGACGAAAACGGCAAAGTCATTTCGGCGCGAGCCTTGTCCGGGCCGGGCACTTTGCGGGAAGTCGCAGTGGAAGCGGCTTACCGGGCACGGTTTTCGCCAACCAAACTCTCAGGCCAGCCGGTTAAAGTTACCGGCCAGATAAACTATAACTTTCAGCTTCCCTAGTAACTCTTGTCAGGCGCAACTCCGCCGATCCGCATCAACGGGATGAGCGTCTCTCACACTATATAGAAAAAGGAACAACCCATGGCACTTACTGGAGAACTCAGCGATCTTTCTCTTGCCGAGCTGATCGAGTTTTTTTGCAACCAACGAAAGTCCGGCCGTCTAAAACTTATCTACTCAATCGGCCCCGGATACTTCTATCTTCAGGCCGGCTCGGTCGTGCACGCCCGGATTGGCTCGCTGCGCGGCATCGAGGCTGTCTATTATGCGCTTACGCTGCCGAATGCCTCATTCACATTCAGCCCTGCGTTTGAAGCCCCGGAACACACGATCAACCAACCCTGGACTTCAGTCGTCCTCGAAGGATTGCGGCGAATGGACGAAGGCATTGAGCCCGGAAATCCTTTTCTCGCGAACGATGACCGTCCGGAAGAAGAAGAAGAAGAAGAAAGCGACCCAATCGAAGAGGTCCCCCTGGCTATTAGTTACAACAAGGAGGATCTGCTGAGCGAAATTCTTTCGCCACCCGAGGTCGAGGCGATGGGAGAGTTTCTCTCCCGGCCGGAAAACGAATCGCACTGGATGAAGAAGCCCTGGAGGCTGGGTGCCGTGTTTGCGGCGGTCGCCTTGATAGTTGCAGTGGTTGGCGTCCCGTGGGGACTGTACGCCCGCAGCAAAGCAGCGAAGGTGGCGAATGAAGCGAAGCCCTCAGTTAGTCAACCAGCACCGGCGGATCAGAGTGTAGCCACGCCTGTCGAGAGCGAGCCGAGCCAGCCCGTGCCCAGCTCCGATGCGGCTGATCTGGCCGCCAAGCGGCAGCGCGAAGAACGAGCGAAGGAACGAGCGAAGGCTCAGGACGCTGCGAAACTAACGGCAAAGGATGCGCCAGTTGCTGCCAACACCAGCGCCGCCAAGAGTCAGTCATCGCCGACGTCAGGAGCGAAGAAGGTAACGGTTCAGGTTACTTACGATGAGAACGGGCGGGTAACCCAGGCTTCGGGCGGGGACGCGACCGCGTTACGCATCGCGCGACAAAAGCGCTTTCCGGCAGGCAAGGCCGGGTCCGCAACGATCACGATTCCGATCAATTAGGTAATTCCGGAACGGGACTTTTAGAGCGCGGGCCTACCCGCGCTCTTCTTTTTTCTAAACCATCGTCATCAATTCAGCTTCGCTCAGCACCGCCGAGGCCTGCTTGGCGCGCTCATAGATTCGGGTGACGAGTTCTTCACTCGCTTCCAGGCCGCGACTCTCCAGCCAGAAAACTACATTTGATTTGCCGCTCATCGGTCCAATCTCGATCACTTGCTTCAGGCCAAACTGGCCCGCGGGCACACCCGAGTAAATCAGATCGGCAAGTTCCGTGTCGCCTTTCTTGTAGCACTTGATGACCGCCGCTGCGTGCACTCCCGTAGCGGTCCGAAAAGCATCGCGTCCAAACACAGGATAATTAAGTGGGATCGTCCACTGGCAAGCTTCGGCGGCCTTGTCGCAGTACTCGCGTAGACGCGTGAGATCATTTTCGATCCACCCCATTAATTTCAGATTAACCAACAACTGATCAATGGGAGTGTTACCGACGCGCTCGCCCATGCCGAGCGCCGAACCGTGGACTTGATCCGCGCCGCCTTCGATGGCGGCGATCGAATTGATCACGCCCAGGCCGCGATCCTGATGGCCGTGCCAGTCGAGCCTCACCTTTTCGCCCTGTTCGTCGATTATCCCGCGCACAAATTTCATCACGGCGTGCGCACCATCGGGTGTGGCGTGTCCCACCGTGTCGCAGACGCAGAGTGCGCGCGCGCCACAACGAATCGCCGTCGTGTACAGCGCCCGAATCGTTGCCGGATCCGCTCGCGTCGTGTCTTCGGTGACGAACATCACCGGCAAGCCTTCGTTTACGGCGAAAGTCACGGCTGCTTCGGTCATCTGTAGAAGTTTATCCAGCGTCCACTCTTCCGCATAGAAACGAATCGGTGAGGAGCCGATAAACGTGCAGGCTTCGATGGGAAGGCCGGCGCGCTGCGAGATTTCAACTATCGGAATGATGTCATTTTTGTGCGTGCGCGCGGCGCAGTTGGGACGGATCTTTAGCTTCTTGTTAGCAATCTCGCGGGCCATCATCTCGACCCCCGCCGCATGCGTGCCGCCCGCGCCGGGCAGACCAATATCGGCGGTGTCGATGCCGAGCGCCTCCATCAGGTGTAGCAGTTCGATCTTTTTCTCGACCGTTGGCTCGCAGACGGAGGGTGATTGCAAGCCGTCGCGCAACGTCTCGTCGTCAAAGCCGATGTGGCGATCGGGTTTGCTCAACGTCGCATCGACTTTGTTCCAATCGTAAATCAATTCAGCAACGGACAAGATCGCACCTCCACCAGAGTTCAAACTTTAGTTTTGTCTTCTGAGCGCGGCAACCCAAGGGTTGAACTCTTAACAGGATTCGATTACAACAACGCCAAGGCTTCGATGTCAACTCGACCGTTGTGGAAAGAGGGCTCGTGCTGACTCGCATTGAACGAATCGCGCTGGGCTCTGATCGCGCCGCGAAAATCATGGCGGTACGCGCCGCCATCGCGCGCATCGCGGAGATCGATTCCGGCTGGCGCGATACGAGCGTCGTCGCCAGATCAGTGCAGACAAGTGCGCCGGCAATGCCGTTAACGGACTGGGAGTTGATGAGCGGCGCGCGCGAACGTGCGCTCGCCGTGCGCGAAATCTTAAGGCAGCAGAAACTCGAGGCCGATCTTTACGCCGGTCTCGAGGGCGGCTTTCATTCGATCTCAGTTGACGGCCAGTGGCACACGTTTCTGCGCGGCTGGGCCTACGTGACCGACGGCGAACGCGGCAGCTTTGGCATGTCTCCGTCGATCGAAGTTCCCGACGCGATTGTAAAAGATGTCGTCGGGGGCAAACGCGAGCTGGGAATCGTGATCGACGAAGTTGCCGGGGCGCGCGATGTGCGGAGCAAGCAGGGCGCCTGGGGTGTGCTTTCGCGCGACCTGCTGACGCGCTCAATGAGTTTTGAAGCGGCCTTGATTGCGGCCTTCGCGCCCTTTTATAATTCGAAGTTGTACTCGTCGTGACGATTAACCCGGTCGCTACCGCTCTCGGTACCTCATGCTCAACAGTGCTAAAATCACCGTAGATGCGCGTCACCATCGCTCAGATCAATACGACCAATGGCGATTACGAAGGTAACATTGCGCGGATCCTCGGCGCGATCGAACAAGCTAAGCAAGATGCGGCGGACCTCATCGTCTTTCCCGAAGTCACGATCCAGGGCTACACCTCGCTCGACTGGTTTCTTGATCCGGACGTCGTGCGGACGGCTCTCGACCCGCTGAACAAAATCATCGAAGCGACTGCGGGTTTGACGGCGATCGTCGGCACCGTGCGGCCCAGCGCTCAAGCGACGGGCCGCCAACTCCACAATTCGGCTGCCGTGATTTGCAACCAGAAGTTGATCGGCTTTGCGGACAAGACGCTACTGCCTGAATACGACGTGTTCGACGATCCTCGCTATTTTGAACCCGGGCGCGAACGAAGATTGTTCAACCTCGACGATTGCAAACTCGGAGTCACCGTCTGCGAGGATTTCTGGAACGACAAGACGTTTTGGAAGCAACGTCTCTACGCGAACGATCCGGCCGATGAGTTGATTCAGATGGGCGCGAACCTGCTGGTGTCGATCAACGCGTCGCCTTTCAACAAAGGCAAGATGGGAAGGCGATGCGAGATGGTTTCGCACCGTGCCAGGGCCGCGGGCCTGCCCATCGTCTTCGTAAATTTGATCGGTGGAAACGACGGCGTGATCTTTGACGGGTCCAGCATCGTCGCGGATCGTAACGGCAGGATCATTTTGCAGGCGCCGCCGTTCGAAGAATTCATCGGTACAGTCGATCTCGAGTGCGGCGTCGCGGACACACGCTGTCTGCCCGGCGATGATATCGAAACGGTGCGCCAGGCGCTGGTGCTCGGCCTTCGCGACTACGCGCGCAAGAACGGATTCACCGGCGCCTTGTTTGGGTTGTCCGGCGGCATTGATTCGGCCGTGGTAGCGACCCTGGCGTGCGAAGCTTTGGGGGCGCCGAACGTGCTGGCCGTGATGATGCCCTCGCCCTACTCTT
>DATGVD010000486.1:0-3843 GCA_035300785.1 Pyrinomonadaceae bacterium
TTGAAGGTCTCGCTAACTTCTTCTTCTTTGGCCACGTCACATGGCAAGAGCAAAGATCCGGGAAGGGAATTGGTCAGGCTTTCAACGTTCTCTTTTAGCCGTTCGCCCTGATAGGTGAAAGCAAGACGTGCGCCAGCATCCTGCAGGGCCTGCGCAGTGGCCCAGGCGATTGAGCGTTTGTTGGCGACGCCAAAGACAATTCCAGTTCTGTTTTTCAACATGAGTCGACTAACGATCTCTGTCCTTGATTTGGATTCTGAGTTCAGCAGTACGGTTCTTCGTCATGTCCGCGAGGCAGATCGCATAAGCCATGGGCCGAATCGTGCCGCCTTTATATTCGTCAGCGACAAATCCGCAGTTGGCGTCGCGATACTTCAGCCATGCCGACTCCACTTCTTTCAATTGCGCCTTCTCTTCGTCGTCCAGCTTTGCGACCAGTTGACGATAGACCTGGTTCAAGGTCGCGTCCGCAGCCTTATACTCTCTGCCCCAACAGTCGTTCATATCAGCCTGACTCTGAGCATTGGCGCAAGGGTCGACCTTTTTTGTTCCCTGTCCGAACGTAGAAACGCCAGCCAGCACGAACAGAATAAAGAAAATCGCAGCAGGTTTCATTTCGAGAATCCTTCCCCGGTTGTTTACGCGTCGGCGCTTGAGTGTGTTCGTGAACGGCGCAAGTATTAAGGAAGATTGGTGAAAAGAGCAAGCTGCCTAATGTTTGAAATGCCGTACGCCGGTGAAAACCATGGCGACGCTGTGCTCATTGGCAGCCGCGATGACTTCTTCATCGCGCACGGAGCCGCCCGGCTGAATCACTGCCGTAATTCCATGCTTTGCGGCTTCGTCAACACCATCACGAAAAGGGAAGAAGGCATCTGACGCTAACACCGAGCCTTTGATTGCGAGTTGGGCGCGCATAGCGCCCAGCTTCACTGAATCCACGCGCGACATCTGACCGGCGCCGACGCCAACCGTTTGCCTGGCGCGCGCGTAAACGATCGCGTTGGATTTCGTGTGCTTGCAAACGGTCCAGGCGAAAAGCAGATCGCCGATTTCCCTGTCCGACGGCGAGCGTTTCGTAACGACTCTCAAATCTTCGCGCTCTAGACGATGCGTATCGCGTGTTTGCACCAGCATCCCACCGGAGATCTGTTTGTATTCAAGCCCTTCGGTTGGTTTCGGTTCGCCGGCACGCAAGACGCGCAGATTCTTCTTTGCTTTTAAGACTTCAAGCGCCGCGGCCTCATAATCGGGAGCAACAACAACTTCGACGAAGATTTCGGTGACAGCCCGCGCAGCCGCTTCATCGACGGCGCGATTGAAGGCGACAATGCCGCCGAACGCCGAGACTGGATCGCACGCGAGCGCCTTTCGATAAGCCTCTTCGGTTGTCGAACCCAACGCCACGCCTGCGGGATTTGTGTGCTTGATGATCGCGCAAGCAAGGTCGTCGAAGTCGCAAACGAGTTGCCAGGCCGCGTCCGCGTCGACGTAGTTGTTGAAAGACATTTCTTTCCCGTTGAGGAGGTCTGCGGAGGTTACGCCGCCCTCTTCGGCTGTGTACAGGGCCGCGGCTTGATGCGGGTTCTCACCATAACGGAGGTCCGTGATCTTAGCGAACCACTGGTGAATGATTTCTGGTAACGCACCTGGTCCGCTCCCGGTCTCAAGCTTTCTGTCTTTCGCCGCGGCATATCTCTCGCGCACGTACATCTGCGCTTGACGCGCGTCAAAAAACTCGGAGATTGCGCCGTCGTAAGCGGATATCTGCCGGAAGGCAGAGGCAGCCAACTCCTCGCGACCTTCAAAGGACAACGCGCCACTTTGGCTTTGCAACTCGCTGATAACCTCATCGTAACTCACGGGCGAAACGACCACGGCAACGTCTTTGAAATTCTTTGCGGCCGAGCGAATCATCGCCGGCCCGCCGATGTCGATTTGCTCGATGGCTTCCTCCAACGTCACGCCCTCGCGCGCAATTGTTTCCGCGAATGGATAGAGATTGATGACAACCAGGTCGATCGGTTCGATGTCGTGTTCACGCATGGCTGCTTGATGTTCGGGATTGTCGCGCACACTGAGCAAGGCGCCGTGGATCTTCGGATGCAGGGTCTTGATGCGCCCGTCCATCATCTCAGGAAAGCCGGTGACGTCCGAGACGTCGCGCACTTCCAACCCCGCATCGCGCAGAGTCTTTGCCGTGCCGCCGGTGCTTATGATCTCGACTCCGAAGCGTTGCAACTCGCGAGCGAAGTCTACGATTCCAGTTTTGTCTGAGACGCTGATGAGCGCGCGGCGAATCTTTACCAAACCCTCGTTGTTAGTTTCAGTCATGTCTCACTTGCTCAGCCGGTAAGTTGTCTTCACCTGACGGACGCGAAGTTTGCTTTTTCGTTTTGCGAGTCCGATCGCGACTTGATGCGCCTGGCCATCGCGCGACGTCTCGCGCGGATAGAAACCGAGCACGTACTGGCCGCGCAGATCATTATCGATCGCCTCAAACACCGGGGCCAGATCGTAGTGTGCGTGGGGATCGAGCGCGGATCTCGCGTCGCCAATTCTGAAGTAGCGCCCGCTGGTTTGATCGGCGAGCTCGCGAAAGCCTTTGGATGCCGGGCGAGGCACGAGTCTTCCGCCGCCCGGCGTGAAGAGTTGAAAATGAATTACGTAAAACGAAATGCCGCGATCTCGCGCCGCGGTGATAACGTCCGAGTACTTCGTAGAGCTGAGAGTGTCCAGTCCATCGCTTATCAAAAGCACGATACGCCGCTCCATAGAAAATCCGCCGCTGCCATCGAACGAGCGGACCGCGGCCGCTGCGCCGTCGAAAATCGCCGTGCCCCTGGTCTCGCCGGCGGTGACCTTGAGCGCCTCTTGAGCTGCGGCCGCGTCGCTGGTAAACGGAATCGATAAACGTACAAAGTCTCCGAAGTGCAAAACGGCGACCCGCGAGCCGTGACCGAAGCGGGAAAAAAGAGCCAACGCAGCCTCGCGTTGATGCCCGAGGATGTCACGAGCGCTGCCCGATGAATCCAACGCAAAAAGCATCGCGACGCGTTCGGTGCCGGAGGCGAAGTAATCAATTCGCGCGCCGCGCCCATCGTCGCTTAAGACAAAGTCGTCGGTAGTCAAACCCAGCACCCGGCGTCCGCGCGAATCCGTCACCGACGCTGGAATTGCGACGAGGTCGGTGCGAATGCGAACGACTTCATCCGGTTCCTGCGCAGTTGCTTTGTTTAGGGAACTCGCGGTTGAGAGAATTACCAGGACCAGCGCTGTGGCCAAACGCAAAGGGAATTGCGGGGCGCGTCGTTTGTGCGCGTCGTGCCAGGCCATGCTGCGAAATCGGGCTAAAATAGAAAGCGCCCGAAAAGCAGAATGCTGAGGATTATCAGGACGGTAATGACGATGATCTTAACGAGACTCATTGTCGGGTTCCTCAGTGAATCGAACTTAACCTTGAAGCGATTCTAATGGGGTCAAAGCAAGCTGTCAATGGCTTGAATTGTAAAGAATTGTAAAGTTTTGTCGCGATCCTCAGAACGATCCACGAGATCACACGAAGCGAAGTAGCTTTGTTCGGGCGGTTTCGTGTGATTTCGTGGATCGTTCTCGCTTACGGGAAGGAACGCACTAAACCAATTTTGGCAGACTAATCGATAGTTACCTCAGCCTTTCGGGTGGCGCGGCGCTCTACCCACTCGTAAACCATTGGGAGAATGACAATCTTGATCGGGCGCGTCACCAGTCCTCCAACCACCACGATTGCCAGCGGCTTCTCGATTTCGGCGCCGGTCATCGGTCGATCAATTGAACCGCGACAGCGATGAAAACTATTCCCAC
>DATGVD010000487.1:0-6031 GCA_035300785.1 Pyrinomonadaceae bacterium
CATTCGCAGTACATATAGAAACTTCTTTCATCCGAACGAGCGTTGGATGATCTCGGGCTTTCGCTGCGCCAAGACAATCTGAAAGAACGTGGCGTGAAAGCAGGTTGCATTGACAACAAAATATCGCACTCAGTAGAATTCAAACCTCATGGGCCGTTAGCTCAGTTGGTAGAGCAGCTGACTCTTAATCAGCGGGTCGCAGGTTCGAGCCCTGCTCGGCTCACCATTAGTCTCTATTGACATCCATCCTGGGTTTGAACTTCACGGGGCTACTGCCGTCAACCGGATCGCCGGGTTCGATAACTGCGACTAATCTGCTTCGCCGGAATACTCACGGTGTAAGACTTGCTCCCTGGCTCAACCGACAACTTGATGAAATTCCCCTGGCAAGCTTCCTCTTCATTTGCGATGTAGCCGGACATCGTGTTTTCTTTGTCATTTGTGCGCAGGTTGCGGTGAAGCTGATAGACAGCCTCGATTTCTTTCAAGCTGGTTAGCGTTGCGTACACTCGCGCATCTCCGCCTTTGCGCGGCCCATTATCGATCACCGCGACCCGAGGATTGAGCGCGCGCAGCAGGGTCGGATTGTTGCTGACGTCGGTGCCATGATGGTCGGCCTGGTAGACATCGATCGCACCGACCAGATTCTTTGGGCACACCAGCCGGTTCTCGATATTCCAAGTCAGGTCGCCACCATCAAAGAATTTGAATCCGCCAAACGTGAGCAGAAAACCAACGCTGTTCGCATTATCGCTCTTGTCCTCTTCGATCGCCTGAAAGTCCGGACCGCACGGTTGAATCTGCGGTGCGCCCGGTTTCTCGCCAAGCACAAGGCCGCTCGCGGTCAGCACGCGCACTTGCAACGGCGGCACATATTTCGGCGAGCGCAACTTGATCTCGTCGCCCGGCTTCAAGGCCGTCGACTGGCCCTGCGTAGTTTGCTTGTACGCTTCGATGAATTCCGCCTGCATGTCGGCAGCGATCGTCTGGGGCAAGCCGTGGTCGTAGTAATGCTTGATCGGAATCAACTTCGCCAGCGCCGGAACACCGCCCACGTGATCGCGATGCCAGTGTGTGACTAAGCAATGATCGATCTGCTTGAGCCCGGCGACTTCAAGCGCGACATGCGCAATGCGTCCCGCATCGCGGTCGCCGGGAAAGCCCGAATCAACCAGCAAGGATTCGCCCGTCGGGGTCACGATGAGCGTCGCGGCGCCACCCTCAACGTCAATGAAGTAGATATCGAGCGACTTTGGCGCGGCCGGCATCCCCGTCGAGCAGAAGGGAGTCAGCGCCACAAACAGAACCGCCGACAAGTATCTTTTCGATTTCATTTGATTTCTCCGTCGTGCTGTCCAGGATAGTTTGCGGCCTCCGAAGCGCCTCGATCCGTCGAGAGCGCGCCCCGTTTTTTCCGGTTACCAGTAGCGCGCGCAATTTAACACAACGCACCTCTGGCGGAAAGTTATTGATAAAGGTAACATTCGTCAGCTTAACGCAGACGACTGTGGGAATCGTGACGAGCGTCGCCGCCGGCGCGGTCTGTCGCAAATCAACTCTTCAGGAGCTGAAACAGAGATGAAACTGGCACAGTTCAAGACGAATGAATCGGCTGAGCCAAGGCTCGGCGTGCTGCTGGGCGATGTTGTCTACGATGTTGCAGCTCTGGCGCGGGCGCTCAAGGAATCCGGCGGTGGACCGCCGAGTTGGCTGCTGCGAGCCAACCGAACTCTGGATGTCATTAGTCGCGGCGACTCAGCCCTTCGCGACCTCGAGGCCCTCTTAACTGATGTTCAGATCGGCACCGCGTTGCCGCTTGATTCGATCGATTTCCTGCCCGCCGTTTACCCGAGCAAGATTATTGCTATCGGCCGTAACTACGTTGACCATGCCATCGAAGGCGGTGCTGAGCCGCCCAAAGCGCCGCTGATTTTCAACAAGCTGCCAAACTCGCTGAGCGCGCACGACGCGCCGATTGTCTTGTCGAAGATTAGTTCTCAGGTGGATTACGAAGCCGAACTCGCGGTGGTGATTGGACGCAAAGCAACGCGAGTGAGCGAGAGTCAGGCGCTCGAATATGTTTTTGGTTACACGCTAATTAACGACGTCAGCGCGCGCGATCTGCAATATGGTGACGGACAGTGGACGCGTGGCAAAGGCCTCGATACTTTTGCGCCGCTCGGTCCTTTCATCACGACGCGCGAAGAGATCGCCGACGTGCAATCACTACAGATCGAAGGACGCTTGAACGGTGAAGTGATGCAGTCATCGAACACCGGCAAGATGATCTTCAAAGTTGCTTATTTGATTTCATATATTTCGCAGGGGATCACTCTGGAACCGGGAGACGTAATTGCGACCGGCACGCCTGACGGCGTGGGTATCTTTCGTAAACCGCCGGTTTTGCTGAAAGGCGGAGACGTTTATGAAGTGACCGTCGAGAAACTTGGGACGCTGCGTAATCCGGTGATCGAAGCGAAGGAATAACCCACAAATTCACAGCACCCGGGGACTTGCGCGTTCTTGCTAAACCTAAGTAGTCTTTGACACGTAATAGCCCATCTCAGGTCCTACAGCTCTTAAGTTAAGGAGACTATCGTGAGAAGAATCCCTGTCTTAATCGCGACCCTGGTACTGTTTGCCCTGCCCGTTTCCGCGCAGTCAGTCGACGACCTCATCGCGCATTACCTCAAGACTGTCGGCGGCATGGACAAAATTCAGAGCGTGAAAACTCTGCGCCGCACCGGCAAGTTTATTGGCGGTGGCGGCTTCGAAGCGGCGATCTTGCAAGAGAACAAGCGCGGCAATCTGGTGCGTGAAGAGTTCGCCCTCCAGGGAATGATCGGCATCAACGCCTATGACGGAAAGACGGGATGGAAAATCGAACCCTGGAACGGAAAGAAAGATGCTGAGGCCCTCGGCGAAGAGGAGATGAAATCGATTCTGGAGGATTCGGATTTCGATGGCCCGCTCGTCAACTATCGTCAGAAAGGCTACAAAGTAGAGTTCGCCGGCCGGGACACGTTCGAAGGCACCGATACGTTCAAATTGAAGGTTACGATGCCGAACGGCGACATGTTCGTCTATTATCTGGATGCCGACTACTACGTGCCGATCAAAATCGACACCAAAAGAATCGTGCGCGGCGCCGAACGCGAGTACGAGACGGTGCTGGGAGATTACAAAGAAGTCGCCGGCTGGTATCTTCCCTATTCTTTCGAGACGGGCGTCAAAGGCAGCCAGGACAAGGCCAAGACAGTATACGAGAAGATCGAAGCTAACGTGCCGATCGACGATGGCCGATTTGGCATGCCGGTAGTTGCAAAGCCGTCGGGACAGCGACCCAATTGAATTGGCCATGACGACCTGATCGTCTTCAGCGCCGTTAGGCGCGTAATGTCTATAACCTATCGGCGGTACTAGCCTTAATAGCTCCGCTAGGAGCGACATAACTCTCGCTCCTGACGGAGCTTGGTTAAAGATGGTGACTCGACAGCTATAAACATTGGCTCCTCGCGGAGCCACGACCGAACCTCGGCGAGGAATAATTCGATGAAAAGAAAACTCATCTCTTTCCTATCGACAGCCGCACTCGGCTTTGCTCTAGCCGCCGCTGCCCTGGCGCAGCAGCCCAGGTTTGATTCGGAAACAATTTCCGGGCTCGGTGCGCGCAACATCGGATCGGCAACGATGAGCGGGCGCATCGCCGCGCTTGATGCCGTACAGGAAGGCCAGCGACTAACGGTCTACATCGGCGCCGCGAGCGGCGGCGTGTGGAAATCGCTCAACGGCGGTTCGACCTTCAAACCCGTCTTTGACAAGCAGCCGGCTCAGTCGATCGGCGCCATCACAGTCGATCCGAAGAATCCGAAAGTCGTCTGGGTCGGCACGGGCGAGGCGTGGACGCGCAACAGTGTCTCGATCGGCGACGGCGTTTACAAATCAGTCGACGGCGGCGAGAACTGGACCAACATGGGATTGAAGGATTCCGAGCGCATCGCGAAGATTCTGGTTGATCCCAGCAACACGAATACCGTCTACGTCTGCGTGCCCGGCAAGCTCTGGAGCGACAGCGACGAACGCGGACTGTACAAAACCATCGACGGCGGTAAGACCTGGACCAGGATCTTGAAGGGGCCGAACGCCTCGACCGGCTGCTCGATGATTTCGATGGACAAGCAAAATCCGCAGACAATTTACGCGGGCCTGTGGGATTTTCGCCGCAAGAGTTGGACGTTCCGTTCCGGTGGGGAAGGACCAAATGTTTTCAGCGGCAGCGGGTTTTTCAAGAGTACCGACGGCGGCGCGTCGTGGACCGAGCTCGATGAGAAGAGCGCCACTGGACTTCCGTCAAAGCCATGGGGTCGCATTGCCGTCGCAGTTGCTCCTTCCAAGCCCAGTACCGTGTACGCGTTCATTGAAGCAGAAATACCGAAGGACGGTCTTTACCGTTCTGACGACGGGGGAAAAACCTGGCGACAGCTTGATCGCAGCCAGAACATGATCTGGCGCCCATTCTACTTCGCAAATCTGATTGTCGATCCCAAGGACGAAAACAAAGTCTACAAGCCGGACGGATCATTGATTGCGAGCAACGACGGCGGCGAGAGCTTCAGCAACATCTCCGGCGGCGCGCACGGAGACTTTCACGATGTCTGGATCAATCCGAACAACACCGACAATGTAATCACCGGCGACGACGGCGGCGTTTGGTATTCCTTTGACGGCGGCAATCGCTGGTGGAAAGGCAATAACCTCCCGGTCTCGCAGTTCTATCACGTCAGCGTTGACATGGACACGCCTTACCACGTTTATGGCGGGCTGCAGGACAACAGTTCGTGGATCGGGGACTCGGCCTATCCCGGCGGGATCACGAATGATCGTTGGGAGAATATTTACGGCGGCGATGGCTTCTGGGTATTCGCCGATCCTTCGGACAACGATTACGTTTACGCCGAGTCACAGGGCGGTTACATCGGCCGCGTTAACCGCAAAACGCACGAGTCGCGCGGCATTCAGCCGTTACCCGAATACAAAGAGAAGAAACTCCGCTATAACTGGAACACGCCGATTCACGTCAGCCCGACGCAGAACGGAACGATCTATCTTGGCGCGCAATTCCTGTTTCGCTCGCGCGATCACGGCCAGACCTGGGAGCGCATCTCGCCGGATCTCACTACTAACGATCCGGAAAAACAAAAGCAGGAACAATCGGGCGGCATCACCGTCGACAATTCTTCGGCAGAGATGCACACCACGATCTTTTCAATC
This sequence comes from Pyrinomonadaceae bacterium, assembly GCA_035300785.1. GTDB lineage: Bacteria > Acidobacteriota > Blastocatellia > Pyrinomonadales > Pyrinomonadaceae > UBA11740. Next base: position 5,272 of record DATGVD010000487.1, read on the forward strand.
TGCGAGGCGCCGAAGAATCCGAATTTGATCTGGGTGGGCACCGACGACGGCAACGTCCAGATCACCCGCGACGGCGGCAAGACCTGGAAGAACGTGGTCGGCAACATCAAAGGCTTGCCAAAGAATGCCTGGGTGTCATCAATTGACGCCGGCCACTTTGATGAAGGCACGGCCTATGCGACTTTCGATCTCCATACGTTCGGTGACATGAGGCCGTACGTCTACAAGACAACAAATTTTGGCCAGACGTGGACACCGGTTGTCGCGCCGGCGGGAAACATGCGCGGTTATGCACACGTCGTCAAAGAAGATCTGGTCAACAAGAACCTGCTGTTTGTCGGCACTGAGCTGGGGTTGTGGGTTTCGCTCGACGGCGGCCGGCAATGGGCACAGTACAAAGGCGGCGATCTGCCGAACGTAGCCGTGCGCGATCTGGCCATTCATCCGCGCGACAAAGACCTGGTGATTGCGACGCACGGCCGCGGCATCTGGATCATCGACGACATCACGCCGTTGCGCGCGCTGACGCCGGCGAACCTGGTGAAAGAGGCCGCCTTCATCGAAGCCCGGCCCACCGTTCAGAGCATCCCGGCAAACGGCGGATGGGCAAACGGCGATGCGGTGTTCACGGGAGCCAATCCGACTGACGAAGCCGTGATCACTTACTACCAACAGAAGCGTCACATCTTTGGTGATTTGAAGATCGAAATCCTGGACGAAAGCGGAAAGCTCCTCAGCACTGTTCCCAGCAGCAAGCGCC
>DATGVD010000488.1:0-12415 GCA_035300785.1 Pyrinomonadaceae bacterium
CATCCCATAGGTGACGCGTCGCCGCTCGACTTTTGGGATGACGGCTTGCACGTGCGGATCGTCAAGACAAAGAATCGCCGCGCCATAGAACGGCACCTTGTTGACGAAATCCGCGAAGCACTTACGCACGTCTTCCATGTCGTGGTAGTAATCCATGTGCTCGCGGTCGATGTTTGTGACCACCGCGATCGTCGGCGTCAGCATCAGAAAAGAACGATCACTTTCGTCGGCTTCGACCACCATTAAGTCGCTTCGGCCGAGTCGCGCGTTCGCGCGATAAGTGCGCACGATGCCGCCAATTACGAAGGTCGGATCAAGACCGGCAATTCCCAGGACTGTGGCTACCATCGAAGTCGTCGTCGTCTTGCCGTGCGAACCCGCGACCGCGACGGTGTGGGGCTTCATGCGCATCAATTCGGCCAGCATCTCGGCGCGCGGAATCACGGGAATGGATCTGCGCCGCGCTGCGGTGATCTCCGGATTGTCATCGCGCACCGCAGTCGAACGCACAACTACGTGAGCGTCGCCGACATTCTCGGCCGCGTGGCCTTCGGTGACTTCCACGCCAAGCTCCTCGAGATGCGCCGTCACGTCAGACTTCTTTTGATCGGAACCCGACACACGAAAACCGAGATTCGCCAACACTTCGGCGATGCCTGACATGCCTATGCCGCCGATGCCGACGAAGTGAATGTGCTGGAAGCGTCGAAACATTTTTTCTTAAGTCTCAGGGTTCAGATCTCTCTTCATGTTCCAGTTGTCATTTCCCATCTGTCATCTGTTATCTGTCGTTGTGCTTCGTGTCCTTTCGTGTGGTTTCGTGGATCGTGCTCTGTATTAAGAAAAAGACAAACGATCCACGAAATCACACGAAGCAACGCGAGACCAATCCGGCAAATGGCAAATGAAAGGTGTCAAATAACAAATGGAAAATAATCAGATCGCTACCGCCGCTTCTGAATTACCTCCTCAATCAGATCAACCGTCGCTGCCGCCGCATCGCGTCGCGCCAGTTTACGGCTGGCTGTTTCCATTCGATCAAGTTCATCCGGCGACTCCATTAACGAAGAAATCTCTGCAGCTAAACGCGCACCGTTCAAGTCTTTTTGCAGAATCATTCGGGCTGCGCCTGCCGTTTGCAAGGCTTCGGCGTTTCGGCGTTGATGATCATCCGCGGCCAGTGGAAACGGAATCATGATTGCCGCTTTGCCCGCGGCCACCAACTCGGCGCTGGTGGTCGCGCCCGCGCGGCAAATGATCAGATCGGCATTCGCAAACTCACTCATCATGTTATCAATGTAGGGCTTCACCTCGGAGTTGTCGCCCCAACTCGCTGCCGCGTATCCCGCGCGGACAGTTTCGCATTCTCCCTGGCCGGTTTGATGCGTCACGTGCAACGTGTTCTTTCGCGAAGCCAAATGCGGCAGCGCGGCGATCATCGCCTCATTGACGGCGCGCGCCCCCTGCGAACCGCCGAATACCAGCAGCGAAAATCGCGAACTGTCGCGTCGCTTCAACGGAATCTCAAAGAACTCTTTGCGAACCGGATTGCCGGTCAAAACGCCTTTGCCGCGAAAGTAACCGAGCGCTTCCGGAAACGAAACCGCCGCCTTATCAACAAACCGCGCCAGGACTCGATTCGTCCAGCCCGGCAGCGCGTTCGAATCCATCACCAGTGTCGGCAAGCCCATTAGCGACGCCGCCAACAACACCGGACCGGAAACGTAGCCGCCCGCGCCAATAACTATTCCGGGACGAAAATCGCGAATCACGCGCCGCGCTGCAAAGAAGCTTTTCGGCAGCAAGATCAGTCCGCGCACCTTCGCGCCCAAACTGACGTTTTTCAATCCCGCGCTTTCAATGATCGAAAGTTCAAATCCTGATTCCGGTACCAGACGGCTTTCCAATCCGTGAGCCGTGCCGACGAACGTGACGATCGACGCCCTGTCGCGCCGCATGATCTCGCCGGCCACCGCGATCCCGGGATAAATGTGCCCGCCGGTGCCGCCGGCTGCGATTAAAGCTCGCATCCGTTCATCCGTAGCGGGCCCGCGCCACGGCCGGCACGTGCTGTCTGACCGCGCGCTTGCGTCGCGCGCGTCTCGGTGCTTCCTCTTCGTCACCGTCGTCGTCGTACGCGGCCCGCGCGTTCGTGCTCGCGTGCTGAGAAATGTTGAGCAGGATTCCTACCCCGAGCAGCGTCGGCACCAAAGAAGATCCGCCGTACGAAATGAACGGCAGCGGAATGCCCTTGGTAGGAACCATCGCCAGCACGACGCTCATGTTGAGCAGCGCCTGCGCGACGATGCCGACGACCACGCCGATGCCCAAAAGCATGCCAAACCGATCGGGCGCGCGCAGCGCCGCGCGCATGCCTCGCCAGAGAAAAATGCCAAACACCAAAACGACGATCAGGGTGCCGACCAAACCAAGTTCTTCACCGACTACGGCAAAGATGAAATCCGAGTGCGCGAACGGCAGAAACAGCATCTTCTGCCGGCCTTGCGCGAAACCGAGTCCGTGCGGACCTCCCGATCCGACGGCAATCAGCGACTGCACAACCTGGTAGCCCGCGCCTTGCTGGTCGGCCCACGGATCGATGAACGAGGCCATGCGTCGCCAGCGAAACGGCGTGAAGATCACCAGCTTGCCCACAAACACCAGCGCCGGCACCAACGCATAGGCCAGATGACGCGGACGCACGCCGGCGGCAAAGCAAATCGCGGCACAAATGATGGCCAGCATCAACGCGGTTCCGAGGTCAGGCTCTTTCACGACCAACCCTGCCAGGACACCGGCTATGATCACGCAGGGCAGGAACGTCTTCCAGAAAGACCACTCATTCCCTGCGCGCCTCTCGAGAAAGTATGCAAGAAACAAGACTAGCGCGAGCTTGGCCATCTCGGATGGCTGTGCGGAAAGGCCGCCGAACTTGATCCAACGCCGCGCGCCATTCACCGGCGAGAATGCAAACACGGCCAGCAACAAAAGGATCGTCAACAGCAACAGGCCATAAATGATCCAGCGGCTGCGCAAGATGCGGTAATCGAAGTGCATGGCGATGAACATGACGATGAAACCGAAGAGCGTCCACACACCCTGCTTGACCACGTAGAAGAACTGGCTGTGGTTCTCTTGCAGCGCGATTACCGCCGAAGCGCTGTAGACCATGACCACGCCAAACAGCGCCAGCCCCGCCGTCGCCGAGAATAACCATTTGTCAGCTTGTAGCTTTTGCGGCATTGCTTCCTTCAAAATCAGCCACAGAGACACAGAGGCACAGAGAAAAGCTTAGAATCAGCCACGGACGAACACGGATATTCACAGATCGGAACTGCATATTTCTTATCCGTGAAAATCCGCGTTTATCTGTGGCAAATTCTTCCATCTCTGTGTCTCCGTGCCTCTGTGGCTAATTTCGTTCACTGGACTTTAGGTTTAGAACCTCGTTCTTAAATACCCTTCCCCGGTGTTCGAAAGTTTCAAACATATCAAAGCTGGCACACGCCGGTGCAAGCAGAACCACATCGCCCGGTTTCGCTGCCGCGAACGCGCGGGCCACGGCGTCGCTCATGTCCGAGGCGCGCTCAAACGGCGCGGCGCCGTTCAGTTCTTTCTCGATCACCGGCGCGTCTTCGCCAATCAGGATCATCCGGCGTACTTGCTCGCGCACGAGCGGTGCCAGCGGCGCATAAGGCGCTCGCTTTCCGCGTCCTCCGAGAATCAACACAATCTTGCCGGCATCATTAGCAAAGGCTTCCAGCGCTTTCATCGTGGCGTCCACGCTTGTAGCTTTTGAGTCGTTGAAGAAACGCACACCGTTTATCTCGGCGACTTCTTCCAGCCGATGCTCCACCGGCCGAAAGTGTCGTACAGTTTCGCGTAGCGATTCGGGCGGCGCGCCGCATGCCAGCCCCGCGGCCATCGCCGCCAAAACATTCTCGACATTGTGCGCGCCCCGTAGTTGCATCTCGTCGCGGGTTACGAGGACGCGTTCGCCTCCGGATTGCGCAGTCAGGAACGGGGCTCGCCCCCGCTGCCGGCAAATCAAGTCCCTCCCCCTCAGAAACAGCCCGTCCTCCAACTCTTTTTTGACGCTGAACAGCGTTACATGTGCGCGCAAACCACCGGCCCAGGCCGAAACAAGGTCATCGTCGGCGTTCAGAATCGCAACGTCGCCCGGCGTCTGATTGCGAAAGATGTTGTGCTTCGCCGCGGCGTAATCCATCAGCGATTCGTAACGATCCATGTGATTCGGCGTGATGTTCAGCGCCGCGGCGACCGTCGGATGAAAGTCCACAATCGTTTCCAACTGAAAGCTTGAAACCTCGACGACGTTCCAGCCGTCGTCGCTCGACGACTCGATCATCGAAATCAGGGCCTTGCCGATGTTGCCGCCCACCTGTACGTTCATGCCTGCGTCTTCCAGCATCTTTCCGATCAGCGTCGTCGTCGTCGTTTTGCCGTTCGTTCCGGTGATGGCGACGATTCGTCCACGCAGGAAACGGGACGCCAGCTCAATTTCGCCAATCACTTCCGCGCCGCGTCGATCCGCGTACCGAATCGGGATCGCCCTGGTCGGCACCCCCGGGCTGACTACAACCAGGTCGATCTGATCCAGCAGCCACGACGGTGGCTCGCCCGCGACGTGACCCACGCCTTCAGTTTTCAAAGCCAGAGCTTCGGCCGGCCACTCGGCCAGGGGCTTTTGATCATTCAGCGCGACCGTAGCGCCGCGCTGGGCCAGGAACCGCGCGCTGGCGATCCCACTGCGGGCCGCGCCGATGACTAGAACTTTCCTGCCCGCAATTTCCACTTGTAGATCACGCCAAACAGCGATCCGGAGACCCGCAACAGAATCAGCGCGAGCAGCAATGACGCGGCTACTTCGGTGATTACTTTCATCTCGGCCTCGATCGCCAGGGCCTATCGCAGTTTCAAAGTCGAAAGACCCAACAACGCAAACAGTATCGCCAGGATCAAAAACCGAAAGACAATCTTCGGCTCTTTCCAGCCCAACATTTCAAAGTGGTGATGCAGCGGCGTCATCTTAAAGAGGCGGCGGCCCGTACCGCTGGTGCTCCTCGTCATTTTAAAGACGCTCACTTGCAGCATTACCGATAGCGCTTCCATCACGAACACGCCGCCCACCAAAACCAGCATGAATTCCTGCTTCGTCAGCACGCCGATGGTCCCGATCGCGCCGCCAATCGCCAGGCTGCCGACGTCGCCCATAAAAATTTCCGCCGGCGGCGCATTGAACCAGAGAAAGCCCAAACTGGCGCCGGCCATCGCGCCGCAGAATACCGTCAGCTCCGCGGCTTCCGGCCGGTGGGTCAAATCCAAATAAGTGGCCCAACGCAAATCGCTGCTCAGATACGTGAAGGCAGTCAGCGCCGTCATCGCGATGAACGTAACGCTGATCGCCAGACCATCCAGGCCGTCCGTCAAATTCACTGCGTTGGTCGAACCCAGCAGCACCACCACGACCAGGCCCAGGTACAAGTATGGTCCGATGGTGCTGATGCCGTTTGGTTCCGCGGTGGTTTTCAAGAATGGAACGCTGACGTTCCATGAATACTTCGTCGCGAAATACCGGGTCGAGAGATACAGCGCCAGCCACACGCCAAATGCTATTACCAGCTGAAGCGCCAGCTTCTGTCTCCCGGTTAATCCCAGGCTGCGGCGCTTTACCAGCTTCAAATAATCGTCGGCGAAACCGACCGCCCCAAACGCCAGCGTCGCCGCAATGATCACCCAGATGTAGAAGCTCGACAGCCGCGCCCACAGCAACGTTGAGATCACCACCGAAGCGATCACCAGCAACCCGCCCATCGTCGGCGTGTCGCGCTTGGCGATGTGCGCCTGCGGTCCCTCTTCGCGAATCTGCTGGCCGATGTTCCATTTCTTTAAACCTTTGATGACCACGCGTCCACTCAACAACGCAATCAACATTGCCGTGACCGAGGCATACGCGGTGCGAAACGTGACGTACTGAAAAACATTCAGAGCTTTTACGAGATACCAGTCCTGCTCTTTGAACCGGCCGTAGATCAACTCGTAAAAGAGGTAATAGATCATTCGTTAGGAGCGCCGGCATCCTGTCGGCGGTTCGCGCGCATCCGTGCGTTTCGTCGCCCGCCTCCTATCCCTCGGGCTACTGCCCTGCCAGCGGAAACCTTTCTTTCAGCGCGGCAACAATCTTGTCTGTCTCGACACTGCGCGAGCCTTTGACCAGAATCAGATCGCCTTCGCTGATTAAATCCAGCACGGCGGTGGCGGCTGCTTCGGAAGATTCAAAGAATCGCGTCGTCTTCATTCCGTGTTCACCGGCGGCGGAGACCATTTCTGTCGCCAGCCCGCGCACACCCCAAAGAATATCGATGCCCAGCCGGGCTATTTCGCGGCCCGCTTCCCGATGCATCTCGCGTTCATGCAGGCCCAGCTCGAGCATTTCGCCGGCAATCACCACGCGGCGCTTTACGTTTTCGCTCGCTTCGGCCAGCGTACGGACCATGCCCAGCAGCGAACGCGGATTCGAGTTGTAGGAATCATCGACCACGGTGAAGCGGGCCGCGAAGTTCAGAACCTCGCCGCGCATACGGGGCGGTTTAGCACTGCGCAAAGCATCCGCGATCAACTCAGGTCCCACTTTCAGCGCCGTGGCCACCGCCGAAGCAGCGAGGGCGTTCATCAGGTTGTGACGACCGGTCATCGGCAACTCTGCGGCCGCTTCGCCCATTGGTGTTTGCAAGCGAAAGCGGATCGAGCCAAAGCGTGACGCGTCAATTTCCCGCGCCGTCACGTCTGCCGGATTCTGAATTCCGAAAGTCAGCACGGGCCCATCTGTTTTTGATTTCATATCCATAACGAGTTCGTCATCCGCGTTTAGTACGGCGATGCCGCCGGGTTTCAAACCTTCGATCAGTTCGGCTTTCATCGCCGCCACGTTTTCGATCGTCCCCAGATGTTCCAGGTGCACCGGAGCGACCAACAATTCCACGCCGATGTCGGGCGGCGTGATTTCCACGAGCCTTCGAATCTCGTGCGTGGGCGAGGACATTCCCATCTCGAGTATGGCCAGATCATAATCTTCGGGGCGGCGACCGCGACTTACCATCTGCAAGACCGACAGCGGCAGCCCGAGGCCGTTGTTATAATTACGCTCGCTCTTTAGAACTCGGCTGACGCCGGCAAGCAGATGAGCCGTCAATTCCTTCGTCGTCGTTTTTCCGGCGCTGCCCGTGATTCCAACCACCGGGCGTCCCCATTGCTCGTAAACCTTTCGCGCCAGCGTTTGTAAAGCGGCAATCACATCGTCGACCAGCAGGAGCCGATCGTGCAACGCCTGCAACTTTTCGTCGCGAGCCACGCGGTCGCGTCGCGCGACTGCGGCGATCGCTCCTCGCGCAAACGCTTGCGCGAGGAAGTCATGAGCATCGGCGAACGTTCCGTTGAACCCGGCGCGTTCGTAGTCCGGCTGGGACAACGCGAAAAACAGCTCACCCTCGCCGACGGTGCGCGAATCGATCGAGAAATCAATTATTTCTTTGTCAAATAACTCGGCGCCCAGACCGTAGGTCATTGCGCCCATCAATCCTGCTGCCGTCCTAATGTTCACGTTCGCTCATGTATTCGAAAGCGCCTGCGGTAGCGGGCGGTTGATCTAAACGTCCGAGCGCGCTCGTATTACAGAGGAACTGCCCGCTACCGCCGGCGCTTTCGGATTAGTTGCCGCGCGCGAATTCGACGCGCACCACCTGCCCCGAATCAACCTCCGCGCCCGCTTCGGGACTCTGGCGTAACGCCTGCCCTTCGCCCCGCGCCTCGAGTTGCAGCCCGAGCCGTGCGCACATGCGCGCCACGTCGCGCACGCTCTGCCCACGCAGATCCGGCATTAGCGCGGCGCGTTTTGTGGCCACGGCAAAAACTACTTCGTTCGCGCCGTTACTGAAGTTACGCGCCGAGACCTTCGGCAGCGTCGCCGCGCGCTGCTCGTTCTGCCGCTGCTCTTCTTCGCGCGTTTTAGGTGAAGCCTGAGCCGCCTGCGCAATCAATGCCGGCGCGGATTTGATTTCCAGATCCGGCGTGATGTTAAGCTCCGGAAGAATCTGCTCGGCAATTTCCCGGAAAACGGGCGCGGCCACGTCACCGCCGTGATAAGAGCCTTGCGGTTCATCGATAACCACGATGATCACCACTGCCGGGTTATTCACCGGAGCAAAACCGACGAACGAACCAATGAACTTGGTGGGCGAGTAAGTGCGCGTCCTGGGATCAATCTTCTGCGCCGTCCCCGTCTTGCCCGCGGCCGTGTAGCCGTTTAGTTGGGCCTTCCGCGCCGTACCATGCAAGGTCACGCCCTCGAACATTCCGCGCATTGCGGCGGCGGTCTCTGGCTTGAGAGCGCGATGACTCTCAGTCTTTGCCTGAAATACAACCGTGCCATCTGGCGTGCGCACCTCGCGCACCAGATGCGGCTTGACCAGCAGTCCGCCGTTAGCCAGAACGCTGTAAGCCGTGGCCATCTGCAACGGCGTCACTCCTACTTCCTGTCCCATCGCAAGCGATCCGATCGACGACGGCTGCCAGTGGTTTACTGTACGCAGGAGTCCGGGAGACTCCCCGCTCAGATCGATACCTGTGCGCGATCCAAATCCGAGCCGCTTCATGTACTCGTACATCGATTCGTTGCCGACCAGGAGGCCGAGCTTGATCGCGCCGACGTTACTCGATTTCGCCAGAGCGTCAGCGACTGTAAGCACGCCATACGGATGACCATCGTGAATCAGCCGGCCGGCGACAGTGATCGAACCCATCTGACAATCGATCTGGTCATCTGGCTTGACCAACCCCTTTTCAATCGCGGCCGAGTAAGCAACTATTTTGAACGTCGAACCTGGCTCGTAGATATTTTGCAGCGCTCCGTTCGCGCGCGCTTCGGCGGAATTCGCGGCCGGCTGATTGGGATCAAAGGTGGGCGCATTGGCCAGCGCCAGGATCTCGCCCGTGTTCGGATCCATCACGATGGCCGCTCCGGACTTTGCGTGCGAGCCTTCAACCGCGGCGGCCAGCGCCTGCTCAGTACGAAATTGAATTGTCTGGTCGATCGTGAGGACCACCGTCTGGCCCGGGTGCGGCTGGATCTCATAACTCTCAAAGGCCCGCCGCCGAGCATCCCTCTCAAGATAAACTTTCCCCGACTCGCCGCGAATCTTATCGTTATAGTATTGCTCGACGCCGCTCAATCCAATCTCATCGGTTCCGACAAACCCGAGTACGTGCGCCGCCAGCGAATCGTTCGGATAGTAACGCTTCGCCTCTTTGCGCGAATACACGCCGTCGAGATTTAGCGCGTCCAGCTTGTTGGCTGCCTGGACGTCCAGGCGGCGAACGATCCAGGCAAACTTTTTGTTCGAGTCTTTCGCGTCGCTGAGACGCTTGGCCAATTCAGCCTGGTCCAATCCGGTTGCCGCCGCGATGCTGCGCGCGGTCAGGTCGACGTTATCAATCTCGCGCGGATCAGCGAAAAACGATTCGGTGTCGATACTGCGCGCCAATTCACGGCCCTGACGATCGAGCACCTGTCCCCGAATCGGACTGGTGTCGATGGCCGCAAGCTGTTGGTTCTGGGCGCGGGCAGTGAGCTCGTCGTGCTGGCTGATCTGAACCTGGACTAAACGGGCGCCGACGGCCAGCATCCAGACAACCAGCGCCACCGTAACAATCAACGCGCGGCCGCTGGACTTGCCGAATTTGGGCGGGTGTTTGGCTGTGGCACGACGGGGCATTAACAACTCCAGCAGAGGCGGCGAATTACAAAACGACCCGCGACAATTAACGCAGCGCTCCCAAGCGCTGCCGCCCTTCGGCCCTGGCTGTAGACAATTTTCCCTGGCTAGTGGGCGGCAAAGCGGCCGGGTGATTCATAGCCGCCGACCTCTTCTCTGACGACTCTGTCGACCTGTTCCGCGCCGCTCTAAGCGGATCCAACTGCCCTGGTTGCATTGGCTGCATCCCGAGCTGGCGAGCCGCCCGTTCCAGGCGGACCGGCGACGCCGCTTCTTCGCGCTCCAACAGAAAGCGGCGTTGCTCTTCCAGCAACTGTTCGCGTTCGCGCCGCAGCGTTTCAGTTTGGTAACCGTACCTCAAGGCCGCAAAGTGCAGTCCGCACGCGTACAAGAACCCGCCGGCCAGCACTAAACCACAGAGCAACAGCAAAGCCAGACGCGTCTGAGCGGTCCGATCGGACCGTTGTACCACCCGTGCATTTCGTTGTTTTGCTGGAAGTCGTCGAACCATCGTCGCCCTCGAAAGACCTTCTCCGGCATCAACCGGTTATTCGACTCAGCGCTTGCGGCACGCCCGTAACTTCGCGCTGCGCGCTCGAGCATTTTGAGCGATCTCGCCTCCATCCGGCTGAATCGGGCGCCGGGTTAAGAGGTCAACCAGCTTGCGCGCACCGCACGTGCACGTCGGCATCCGCGGCGGGCACTGGCAACGACCTGAGAGTCTCAAAAGTGTTCGCTTGATGATCCGATCCTCAAGCGAGTGAAAACTGATTACTGCAAGGCGCCCTTCAGGTTCTAAAGCATCAACCGCATCCTCTACGAACTGGTCGAGTCCCTCGAGTTCGCGATTGACTGCAATACGCAACGCCTGAAACGTTCGCGTGGCGGGATGGATCCTCCGTTTTTTGTCTGGGCCGACCGCGCGCCAGACCAGGTCGGCAAGCTCTTTGGTCGTCTTGACCGGCTCGCCGCGTTCTCTTCTCTCAACAATCAAGCGCGCGATGCGTCGTGAGCGGCGCTCCTCACCATATTCAAAGATGATTCGCGCAATCTCTACTTCAGAAAGACGACCGAGCAGCTCTGCCGCCGTTTCCGTGTCGCCCGTCGCGTCCATACGCATGTCGAGCGGCGCGTCGTGCCGGAAACTGAAACCCCGCGAGGGCGAGTCCAGTTGCCAGGACGAAACGCCCAGGTCGGCAAGAATGCCGCGCGCGCTTTTGACCTTCGCATTCGCGAGGACCCGCGTAAGTTCGCGAAAGTCAGCATGCACGGCGCTAAAGCGCGAGCCGAATTGAGCCAGGCGCTTCTTTGCCAGACCGAGCGCTTCGTCGTCGCGATCGATACCCAGCACCGTCGTCTCGGCTGACGCCTGTAGAATTGCCTCGCTGTGGCCACCGAGACCCAGCGTGCAATCGACAAACAGCCCGCCTCGCTCCGGCGCGAGCAACTCGATCGTCTCTCGAAGTAGCACAGGGCGATGGGCCAGCGGGCCCCTGCCCCCCAAAGGCACCGCCATCACCACCGCCCCGTGATCTTGTTCAAAGAGCTAGGGATGAGAACAAAGCAGTGAGCAGAGAGTCGCGGCGCCTTGCCTGAACAGAGCCCGCCAGGCCCTTTCATTTTGCCAATCGATCTCACTTTCAATATGCGCCATCGCCTCACCGCTCACTGCTTCGTTCTCATTTGTTAAATACCCAGACCTGCAATCGCCGTCTCGTCTTCTTCCGTATAAGGATCGGAAAGCAAGCGCTGCTGAAACTTGTCCAGTTCCCAAACCTCCAGGTAGCTCAAATAACCCAGCACCACTACATCGCCAACCACGGCGGCGCTCTTTCTCAGCAATGGATGAATGAGCACGCGACCCTGCGAATCCATCGCTGACTGCTGGCCGTAGTAGTTAGTCCTATCAAGGAACTTGCGCCGCGCCGGATCCATCGAAGGTAACAGCGAGAGACGCTGTTCAATGGCTTCCCATTCCGGCATGGGATAAATTCGCACGCATTCGCCGGTCAAGCTGGTAAGATACACGGCCGAGCCATGCTTCTCTTCGAGGTAGCGACGGAACGCGGTCGGCACTTTGAGCCGGCCTTTCGAATCGATTCGAGCTGGATAGTTGCCCCGTAACATGGAGTTCGGTTCGGAGGAGCAGTAGAGACGGCTTTGCGCTTTGTGCGGCGATCGTGTTCCCTTGGTCTAGTTGTGGCCACCTCACTCCACTTTGCTCCACCGGCGCATACTACGCCCGTATTTCGGGCCTGTCAATAGTTAAAACAGCGTTTACAAAGAATTTTTTCGCTCGCGTCAATGTCTTTCGTTAGCGCCTGAGGTATAGTCGCGGCGATGTCGCGGTCGAGTCCTTCATGCGAAGCCTAAACAAACCAAGATGACTGGAATCCCTGCCCTTCTCGCCCTCGGAGCGTTGGCGGCGTTGGCCAATTTGGCCGGTGGGCTCTTGCTCGCGTCGTCCGGCGCGTATCGCAGCGAAGCGAAGTTGCTGAAGTATCTGGTCGCGCTCGGCGCCGGTTTCATGCTCGCGGCGATCTTCATCGAGATCGTTCCTGAGACTGTGAGACTGTGGACGGAAGGGGCCACTGGGGCGAATGCGGCGGAAGTATTCGTGGGAG
>DATGVD010000489.1:0-4883 GCA_035300785.1 Pyrinomonadaceae bacterium
CTGCTCGTCGGTTTGCTGTTTTGTTTTCTCGGCTTGATGTTCGGGTTGGTAATTTACATTCAGTTGAAAAATCTGCCCGTGCATCGCGCCATGCGCGAAATCTCAGAGCTGATTTATGAGACCTGCAAGACCTACCTGATCACTCAGGGCAAATTCATAATGATCCTTTGGGTGTTCATCGCGGCCATCGTGATTGCGTACTTCGGTGTTCTACGACCAGTGCCGGGACACTCGGTGGCGGTTACGCTGCCGATGATCCTGCTGTTCAGTCTGGTCGGCATCGCCGGCAGTTACGGTGTGGCCTGGTTCGGCATTCGCGTCAACACCTTCGCGAATTCACGCACCGCGTTCGCCAGTCTCGAAGGCAAGCCGTTTCCGATCTCCGCAATTCCCCTGAAGGCCGGCATGAGCATCGGCATGCTTTTGATCAGCGTTGAGCTGCTGATCATGCTCGTCATTCTGCTGTTCGTTCCCGGCGAGTATGCCGGGCCGTGCTTCATCGGATTCGCGATCGGCGAGTCGCTGGGCGCGGCCGCGCTGCGAATCGCCGGCGGCATCTTCACCAAGATTGCCGACATCGGCGCCGACTTGATGAAGATCGTCGTCAAGATCAAAGAGGACGACGCACGCAATCCGGGCGTAATCGCGGATTGCACCGGCGATAATGCCGGCGACTCAGTCGGGCCCAGCGCCGATGGCTTTGAAACCTACGGCGTCACCGGCGTGGCTTTGATTACTTTCATCCTGCTGGCCGTCCCGAACCCGAAGGTGCAGGTTCAGTTGCTGGTTTGGCTTTTCGTGATGCGCATCATGATGCTGGTCTCCAGCGCGCTTTCGTATTTCGTGAATGGCGCAATCGCCAAAGCACGCTATGCGCACGTCGACGACATGAACTTTGAATCGCCGCTGACCTCTCTGGTGTGGCTCACCTCGATCGTTTCCATCGCGGCCACTTATGTCGTCTCTTATTTGATTATTCCGGTGTTGGGATATGACTCGACGCAGTGGTGGAAACTGGCGACGATCATTTCCTGCGGCACGCTGGCGGGGGCGGTGATTCCCGAACTGGTCAAGGTCTTCACTTCCACCAATTCGCTACACGTCAAGGAAGTCGTAAAGTCGGCTGAGGAAGGCGGCGCATCGCTTGGCATCTTGTCGGGTTTTGTCGCGGGCAACTTCTCAGCCTACTGGTTAGGCATCAGCATCGTCGGCCTGATGGGCATCGCCTTCCTTTTCAGCACCATGGGATTGGACGCGTTGATGGTCTCTTCCGGGACCATGCATATCGCGCCCGTCTTCGGCTTCGGTCTCGTTGCTTTCGGATTCCTTGGCATGGGCCCGGTAACGATTGCCGTAGATTCGTATGGCCCGGTCACCGACAACGCACAGTCGGTTTACGAACTTTCGCTGATCGAACAACAGCCGAATATCGTCGAACAGCTCAAGAGCGAACACAACCTGGCGGTGAATTTCGCGCGCGCCAAGCATTTGCTGGAAGAGAACGATGGCGCCGGCAATACCTTCAAAGCGACCGCGAAGCCGGTGCTAATCGGCACCGCAGTGGTCGGAGCTACGACGATGATTTTTTCGATCATCATGACGTTGACCGAAGGGCTAAGCCGAAATACCGAGAGCCTCTCGCTGTTGCACGCGCCATTTGTCCTGGGTCTGATCATGGGCGGTGCGGTGATCTACTGGTTCACCGGCGCGTCCACTCAAGCGGTCACCACCGGCGCGTATCGCGCGGTTGAATTTATCAAAGCGAACATCAAGCTGGATGGCGTCGCCAAAGCTTCCGTAGAGGACAGTAAGAAGGTCGTGGAAATCTGCACGAAGTATGCGCAGCGAGGAATGTTCAATATCTTCCTGGGCGTCTTTTTTGCGACGCTCGCCTTCGCGTTCGTCGAGCCGTTCTTCTTCATCGGCTATTTGATTTCGATCGCCATCTTCGGTCTGTATCAGGCGATCTTCATGGCCAACGCCGGCGGCGCGTGGGACAACGCAAAGAAAGTTGTCGAAGTCGAGATGGGACAGAAGGGAACGCCGTTGCACGATGCGGTGGTGATCGGCGACACCGTCGGCGATCCTTTCAAGGACACCTCGTCGGTGGCGATGAATCCGGTGATCAAGTTCACGACGCTGTTCGGTCTGCTGGCAGTTGAGTTGGCGGTTAGCATCGGCAGCGAGACCGGCCAGTTAGGCAAAAATGGTCCGCTGGCCAGCCACATCCTGGCCGGCGCTTTCTTCCTTGTGTCGATGTATTTTGTCTGGCGGTCATTCCACAAGATGCGCATTGGCGGGGAAAACTAGACCGGGCGGCCTCTGGTCAAGTAAGATTCGTGCAACTTGGTGGGTAAGCAGTGAGAAGCCTTTGATTGAGCAGGTAACTACTCATTGCTTAGCACTCACTGCTTACTCTTATGATTCGATCGATTCTGTTTCCAACGGACTTTTCGGCAGTCGCCAACAGCGCCTTCCCGCTGGCCGTGGCCGTTGCTGCGCAGTTCGAGGCGACCGTACATTCGATTCATATCTCAGACGGCGGCGATCCGCATATCACCGAGACTTCGCGTTACGAATTTCCCGGGCTACCGACGGGCGCGTCGGCGGTCCGGGTAATTCAAACCATTATTCCGAAGGGCGACAACGATCCGGCGCAGGTGATTATGCGCGATGCGGAAGCACGCGGTTGCGATCTGATCGTCATGGCTTCGCATGGACGCTCGGACGTCGGCCAGTTTTTCCTGGGGCGCAGCGTGGCTGAGCAGGTGGCCCGCGATTCCAGGATTCCCACAATCATTGCCCGGCTCTACGGCCCGCGCCGCACCACGCGCCCCATCGATCGTTTTCAGCGGATCGTTTATGCGACGGATTTGGCGGAGAGTTCGAAACAGATACTGCCGCTGGCGGCGTCGATTGCCAAACGGACCAAAGCGAAACTGGAAGCGCTCTGCGTTTTTGACGAAGGCGACGAAGAGCCGGCTGACGGCGGCCGCGCCACGTTGGAAAGATTTTTTGCTGAAGCCGGCGCGTCGGAATCGCTCGACAAGATTCGGCGTCTGCATGGCGGCGTTGGTGAGGCGGTCGTCGAACATGCGGGACGCGACAAGGCTGATCTGGTGGCCATGACCACGGCGCTTTGTTCAACTGGCAATGCCGGCATCACGGACACCGCGGAGTTCATCCTCAGAAACGCGCCGTGTCCGGTCTTGTGCGTTAAGCCTTAAGAGCTGGTGTAAGAGATAGACGACCGGAGAAAGAAGCATGAATACATTTGCTGCGAAGAGCGAAACATTATTGGGCGTGGCTCTTGCGCCGCTCGATGTAGTGCGGCAGGTCGGTCTGGTAATCGGTTTTAGTTTGCTCACGGCCGCAGCCGCGCAGGTCGTGATTCCGATCGGGCCAATTCCGATTACCGGCCAGACGTTTGCCGTGTTGCTCACGGGCGCGCTACTGGGCTCGCGTCTGGGGGCAATGGCAATCATCGCCTATCTCGTCGAGGGCGCGAGCGGACTTCCCTTCTTCGCGGGCGGCCACTTCGGATTGGCGCATCTGGTCGGACCCACCGCAGGCTATCTGATTTCCTTCCCGGCGGCTGCCTATGTTACCGGCGCGTTTTCCGAGCATGGTTGGGATCGCCGCTTCTTTTCGGCCGCGGCGGCGATGGCGATCGGTTCTGCCGTGATCTTGTTTTGCGGCTGGGCCTGGTTATCATTCGCGTTTCACACCCCCCCGATGGTGGCTCTGCTAAATGGCGTAGTGAAAATGATCCCGGGCGACATCATCAAGATCGTGCTGGCCGCGGCGGTACTTCCTTCGGGATGGAAGTTGGTTCGTAAGCAGTAGTGTCAGAAGCCCGACTCCGGGGTCCCGGCCGGGCAGCCCGGCTGGGGTGGGGCGGTGAGGGAGGGCCAGTCCCGTGAGTACTCGTCGGCACGCTTGACATCGATCGTCGACCAACACAAGAGTTGCCCTTGCTTACGCGCGGGCTTCTGACACTGAAACATGACCAATCACAAGCGACGTTTCTGCCTGGTACTCATCAAGCCGTCCCACTATGACGACGATGGCTACGTGATTCAGTGGCTTCGATCGGCGATTCCCTCGAACTCGCTTGCAGTTCTGTATGGCCTGGCGCTCGAATGCGCTGAACATAAGGTCCTCGGTGACGATATCGAACTCGAAATTCTCGCCTTTGACGAAACCAACACGCGCATCCGCCCGTCAAAGATCGCGTCGCTGGTAAAAGGCGCTGACGCCGGCATGGTAATGCTGGTCGGCGTGCAATCGAACCAGTTTCCGCGCGCGCTCGACATCGCCGCCGCGTTGCGCCGGCGCGGCATCACAGTCGCGATCGGCGGCTTTCACGTCTCAGGAACGATTGCGATGCTCTCCAAACTCGACCCCGATGTGCGCCGCGCGCAGGAGCTGGGAGTGTCGCTCTTTGCCGGCGAAGCCGAAGGCCGTCTGGAAGAGGTTCTGCGTGACGCCGCGACGAACCGGCTCAAGCCGCTCTACAATTTCATGAATGATTTGCCGAGCCTTGAGGGCGCGGCGATGCCCTTGCTGCCGGCGGAGAGGATTCTGCGGACCGCGGGCGCGAACACGAGTCTAGATGCCGGGCGCGGCTGTCCTTATCAATGCAGTTTCTGCACCATCATCAACGTGCAGGGGCGCAGGTCGCGTTACCGCTCGGCGAATGACTGCGAGCGCATCGTGCGCGCGAATCTCGCCCAGGGCATCCATCGCTTCTTCATCACAGACGACAACTTTGCGCGCAACAAGAATTGGGAAGCGATTCTCGATCGGATGATTCAGCTTCGCGAAGACGAAGGCCTGCAATTCAATTTCATCATTCAGGTCGATACGTTGTGTCACCGCGT
>DATGVD010000490.1:0-4729 GCA_035300785.1 Pyrinomonadaceae bacterium
AAACCCATTGCTGCCTCGTTGACCGTTAAGAAACGCAGGCGCGAATTGCAGTTTCGCAATTGGCGCGACGTTCGTGTATTTCCATTCTTCCTCCTTGACCGAAGGAAACCCGACGCGCTCAAAGTGCGCGAAAGAATCCTCGCGCATCCGTCGCAACCATGACGGTTCAGCGCTTCCGGTCTTTTCGACCAACGCACGAAAGGCGTTGTTGTAAGAACTCGACTGTGTTGCCAATTGTGATGACATGCTATTTTGCGCCTGCGGCAATGTTTCCGTTGCCGTTCTTCAACCAGTCGTAACCCTTCTCTTCCAGCTCAAGCGCTAATTCCTTGCCGCCTTCCTTGACGATCCGGCCGGCGGAAAGCACATGTACAAAGTCAGGCGTGATGTAATTGAGCAAACGCTGATAGTGTGTGACCAGAATCACGGCCTTGTTCGGGTCGTGAAGCTTGTTCACGCCTTCAGCGACGATTCTCAGCGCGTCGATGTCCAGACCGGAATCCGTTTCATCCAGCACCGAGAGCTTCGGATCGAGCACGGCCATCTGCAGGATTTCGTTGCGTTTTTTCTCGCCGCCGGAAAAACCTTCGTTGACTGAGCGGGTCATGAAACTCGCCTCCATCTCAACGATCTTCGCCTTTTCCTTCAGCAAATCCTTGAATTCCAGGGGATCCAGCTCCTCTGCGCCAATATGCTTTTGCTTTTCGTTGTAGGCCAAACGCAAGAACTGCGCGTTCGAAACGCCGGGCACTTCGATCGGATATTGAAACGCCATGAAGACGCCTTCGCGGGCCCGCACATCGGGCGTAAGTTCCAGAAGGTTCTTGCCTTCGAAGAGCACTTCGCCGCGCGTTACTTCATACGACGGATGGCCGGCGAGAACTTTCGCAAGCGTCGATTTGCCGGAACCATTCGGGCCCATGATGGCGTGCACTTCACCCTTATTAACGGTGAGGTTGATGCCTTTCAGGATTTCGTTGCCATCGACCGATGCGTATAGATTGCGAATTTCTAACAAGTCATTCTCCTCAATAAGCTCTCAAGCTCGCAGCGTTCAGCCGCCAGCTCGGGACAATCAAAGCTGACGGCTGAATGCTGACAAACCGCCTGCTTACCCAATCGCGCCCTCGAGTTTCATTCCCAACAGGCGCGTGGCTTCGACGGCAAACTCCATCGGCAGCTGCAAGAAAACGTCTTTACAAAAACCGTTGATGATGAGCGAGACGGCGTCCTCTTGCGAGATGCCGCGCTGCATCAAGTAGAACAACTGCTCTTCGCTGATGCGCGAGGTCGAAGCTTCGTGCTCGACCTGCGAGCTGTTGTTCATTACTTCGATATACGGAAAAGTATTCGCGCCTGCGTTTGAACCAATCAACATCGAGTCGCACTGCGTATAGTTCCGCGAGTTCTCAGCCTTGGGCATGATCTTAACCAGGCCGCGATAGCTGTTATTCGCGTGGCCGGCCGAGATGCCCTTCGAGATGATCGTCGAACGCGTGTTCTTGCCGAGGTGGATCATCTTTGTGCCGGTGTCGGCCTGTTGCGCGTGATTCGTCAACGCGACCGAATAGAATTCGCCGACCGAGTTATCGCCTTGCAGGATGCACGAAGGATACTTCCAGGTGATCGCCGAGCCGGTTTCCACCTGCGTCCACGAAATCTTTGAATTGCGACCGGCGCACTTTCCGCGTTTGGTCACGAAGTTGTAGATGCCGCCCACGCCCTGCTCATCGCCGGCATACCAATTCTGCACGGTCGAGTACTTGATCTCGGCATCGTCGAGCGCGACCAGTTCAACCACTGCGGCATGCAGTTGGTTCTTATCAAACTTGGGCGCGGTGCAGCCCTCGAGGTACGAAACGTGCGAACCCTCTTCGGCCACGATCAGCGTGCGTTCAAACTGGCCTGATTCAGAATTGTTAATGCGAAAGTAGGTCGACAGCTCCATCGGACAGCGCACGCCTTTCGGGATGAAACAGAAACTGCCATCCGAAAAGACTGCGCTGTTCAGCGCCGCATAGAAATTGTCATTTGTCGGCACGACCGAGCCGAGATACTTGCGCACGAGTTCAGGGTGTTCCTTTACGGCTTCGCTGAACGAACAGAAGATCACGCCAACTTTCATGAGCTTCGCTCTGTAAGTTGTGGCAACGGAAACTGAATCGAAGACTGCGTCAACGGCAACACCGGCGAGTTGCTTCTGCTCAGACAGCGGAATGCCGAGCTTCTCGAACGTGCGCAGCAATTCCGGATCGACTTCGTCCAGACTGGCCTTCGCGACCTTCTGCTTCGGCGCGCTGTAATAGATCATGTCCTGATAATCGACTTCAGGAAAAGTGATGTTTGGCCAACGGCGCGGCTCTTTCATCGTCAGCCAATGACGATAAGCCTTCAGCCGAAACTCCAGCATCCACGCGGGCTCGTTCTTCTTGGCTGAGATCAAACGGACCGTGTCTTCGCTCAGTCCGCGCGGGATCGTTTCAGACTCAATGTCCGTCACCCAGCCGTATTTGTATTCCCGGTTTGTAAGAATTTCAGCAGTGCTCATCGTTTCCCACTTATATCAAAGTTTCGGAGTTCAACCTTTAGGTTGTTCGTCGTGTTGGAGGCAAGCTGAAGCTTGAACTCTCAACTATTCAATTCGCCAGTCGCATCCCTGACTGTTGTTGCAGCTTTCGAATCTGGTGCAATTGCGCCCCAACCTTAGCCTCGCTGCCAACCAACTGGGCGAGCGTGATCTCTGACAAAGCATTCTGCACAATCTCATGCAACCCAACGATCACGGATCGAATGCCGCAATCGCTCGTGTGGACGCAAACGTCCAGTACGCCCGCATGCGTTTGGCAAAACCGGTCCGCCGTGTCTTCATCGAGAATGCGAATCACTTCGTTCAGCCGAATGTCGTTCGCCGGCCGAGCAAGCGAATAGCCGCCTTTGGTTCCGCGTTGCGATTGCACCAGGCCGGCCTTATTCAAAATCCACATCAGCTTGCCGGCGTTGGCAACGGACAACCCTTCGCGCTCCGCAATTTGATTGAGCGTCAAAGACTCGCCGTCCGCTTCCGCTCGCGCGAGCTGAACCAGACAACGCAGACCGTACTCCTCTTGAGCTGAGATTTTCATTGATCTCTTGATTAACCGAGGCCAGCTTATATCATTCCTTACTTTTTCGTCAAGTATCCAAACGGCTCGTTTGCCGAGCAAATATGATGATTCCCTGACACACCCGACTCGACCGAAACCAGCCGGCTTTCAACCCCGTGCAACCAGAGACGTGGGCGCGGGCAGGAAAGTTGATTACAATTCGCCAAAGAGACTTCGATGCCGGAAACAATCGCCGATGACCTTGATCTTGATCTGGCCTTCCAAGCTATCGCGCGCGATCCCAGATATGCGCACTTCATAAACATTCCCGAGCGCATCATTCGCTGTCTCGATTACTTTCACCTGGCATCTAACCGGATCGAGGTTAGACAGAGCCTGGGTGCATACTATCTCTTCATCGGCGTGGTGGACGATGCTATCGATTCCGGCAAACTGGAAATCGGTCGAGACATCCTCGAGCGATTTAACGACCGGGTCCCCTGCTCGGATAACCGGACACGAGGATCGCGCGTCAGTCTGGTAACTGAAGTTCTAAAGCGAAACATCAGCGATGACGTTTATCCGGAGGTGGTTTCGAAACTGCGCGAACTGTACCTGGCAGTTGCGGCAGAGCGGAAAGCTGAAAAGATTACGGCTTACATTGAGCAAAGAAAAGCCGTCGGGCGTCTTACCGCCGAGCTGTCTTACGTGCTCATCCGCTCCTTTCTCGAAGGTGATGGCCGAGACTTCCGTTCATTCCTGGAGCGGGTTGGCGCCGTCGGTTGTCTGGTCGACAGCGTTATCGATTTGCGAGCGGACACGCGGCTTGGTCTTGTTTCCTTCAATCCCACTATCAGCGATTTCCTGAAACTCCTGACCAGCACCTTGCGCGAAGGGCTGAACGTATCCATGAAACATCCGGCTCTGCTTGGCGTCTTTCTGGAAGCAGTCAGCGATAATGTGCGGGATAGATTTCGCGCGGCGCGATCAGCAACACGCTTTGTCGCCGCGCCGGGAAAGGAGGGTGTCCCGAGTGTTGTCTAAGCTTTCGGGCAAGCGTTTGGTTGGTTATGGCGCCGCGCTTCTTGGGATCGCGAGCGCCACCGGGTTGTTGAAGCTCTGGGGCGAGCGGATAAATCCCACCACCGCAGCGCTGGCATTTCTGCTGGTGATTCTTTTTGTAGCGACCGCCTGGGGTTCGCGACCTGCCGTCCTCGCGTCACTCGTCGGCGTCGTCAGCTTTAACTTTTTCTTCCTGCCACCGTTCGGTACGTTCGCCATCAGGGATCCTGACAACTGGATTGCGTTCGTCGCGTTCATGATCACCGCCTTAACCGCCGGCCAGCTCTCGACGCGCGCGAAACGACGGGCCGAAGAAGCCGAAGAAGCAAAGCTTGAGATCGAGCGGCTCTACCACGAACTACAGGACACGTTCGAGCGCTCGAGTCAGGCGAAAGCGCTCAAACAGAGCGAGCGTCTTAAAACTGCCTTGCTCGACGCGGTAACCCACGATCTGCGCACGCCGCTTACTTCCATCAAGGCTTCGGTGACGACGCTGCTCGACGACCTGCACGCGCAAGCGCGACGCGAGCCGGCTACTCCCCTCGGAGACGAAGGCCGCAAAGAAATGATGGAAGTGATCGACG
>DATGVD010000491.1:0-2437 GCA_035300785.1 Pyrinomonadaceae bacterium
GACTGCCACTGCGAGGACTATGACGCCGAAGGCAACGTGGAATCCTGTCTGGTGACGCTTGATCTCGCGGGCAATATACTCGGCGCTCGATGCGGGATGCGATCCTTCAATCGTTGCCGGCGCCGCGCCCGAAAGTGCCGAACGGCGGCCACTCGTTGCGGTCCCGCTAATCAACGCGGGTTGCGCGGAATACTCGAGTTCAGCCTCTAGTTCCATCTCCCGCCGCAAGTTTTTCACATCGAGGCCCAGGTCCTTGATCGTCTGGTAGCGCTCTTCTTGATCTTTGCGCAGAGCTTTCTTTACGATTCGCCAGAGTTCGGTGGGCAGGTCAGGCGAGTGGCTGGTGAGCGGCCGAGGCTCTCGTTCGAGGATCGAAGCGATCATGTCGCTCTTGGTTGCTCCTTCGAACGGCGTTCGTCCTGTGATCATCTCGTAGAGCACTACGCCCAAACTCCATATGTCTGTGCGCGCGTCCATATCGAGTCCCCGAGCCTGCTCGGGCGACATATACTGGGCCGTGCCGATGATCATTCCCGGGTCTGTATTTATCAGCGTTGAGGCGGCTGAATTTGCGGCCGGGTGCTCGGTAAGCTTGGCGAGTCCAAAGTCCAGGACTTTCACGTAGCCCTCCGCCGTCAGCATGGCGTTCTCCGGCTTCAAGTCGCGGTGAATAATTCCCGCGCGATGCGCGGCCGCAAGCGCGGACGCGATTTGTGTGGTGACATCGAGTGCGTCTCCGAGCCGCATACCTCGCTTCAGTCGCAGGCGCAGGGTCACGCCATCGATGAACTCCATCGCGATAAAGTGCACGCCGTCCGCCTCGCCGATTTCATAGATATGAGCGATGTTCGGATGATTGAGCGCTGCTGCTGATGTAGCTTCTTGATTGAAACGCCGCATTCGATCCCGATTAGCAGCGACTTCAGCAGGAAGAATCTTCAGCGCGACTTTGCGATGCAACTGCGTGTCTTCGGCAAGATAAACCTCGCCCATTCCGCCCTCGCCAATCTTTGCGCGGATTTCGTAACGGCCGAGCTTTGTGCCGGCAGCAATGCTCATAGCTGCAAACGTTCAGGTAGGAAAACCACAGGTGGCGCTAAAACCGCCACATTGTATAGGTGTTTGGGTGAGCGTGCCAAAGTTTTGAAAACGTAGCAAAGGGCGTCGATTGACAGGCGTTTATCGCGCCACGACACCGATATTGGCGATCGTCGCGCCCTTCGTCATCGAGGGGACGGCGCAGACGTAAAGCACAACCCCGGCTACCGGGGCGCGGGCTTCGAAGATCACTTTGCCGAGATAGTCGGTGACGTAACCGACTTTCATTCCCTGCTCGACGTAGGCGCCGCGTTTCACCAACGGATAGAAGATCCCCGTCTGCTCGCTCGCAATCGTCACGACCTTCTCGATCCAAACCGGATGCTCAATCACTGCCGGAGCACCGGGTAGCATCTTCAAATAGCGCATCACGCCGAGGCAGCCGTTTACCAGCGCGTTAAGATCATCCGTCTCGACTGTCCCGGCGTATCCCGCTTCAGCCGTGATGGAGGGTTTGCCGCGCGTGGTGGCGGTGTTTTCGAGATAACGTGAAGCCTGCGGGTCTTTGGGCCGGTCGGCTGAGATGATGATGTGATCGAGACCGAAAGCCAAAACCATCTCGCGCGAAATCTGGTCCTGCTTCTCATTTCCGGTCTTGGTCCAATAGCTGTAAGGCCGCAAGCTCTCGTCCAGATCGCCGCCGTGCAGATCGATCAGGTGGTCGCACTGCTCTACGACTTGTTTGGTGATCAGAAATGAAGCGCGGTCGGTCTGGGTCCCGTCCATCTTCCCGGGATACCAACGGTTCATACTCTTCTTGTCGACTGGATTGAGGTGCGGCACTTTCTGCTCGAATGACTGGATGTTGATTAACGGCACGATGATCACGGTCCCGGAAATCTCAACCGGGTTGAGCGTAGTGATCAATTTCTCGAGCGCTATGATCGAAGTGTATTCAGTGCCGTGAGAGCCGGCGACGATCGCAAGCACCGGCCCCGGTCTCGCGCCGTGGAACACCGCCACCGGAATGCTCAACGCAGCATCACTGCCCGCGGGAACTTCGATTGTGCCCGTGGCCTTCTGGCCGCGGGCGGCGGTCGCGGTGCCAACGGTAAACGTCGCGCGATCCTGGGCTGTCGCGGAGATGACAAAAAGAAGGGTAAGTCCGGCGACGGTAATCAAACGTGACATGATCCACTTCCCTTTCCGCAAGAGATCATCCTGCGTCACTAGTGTGCGTGCCTTCTTCCGTTTGGACAAAACCGATCCACGAAATCACACGAACTGCCACGAATACACTACTTCTTCTGCTTCGTGTGAATTAGTGGATCGCCTTTCTGTGGTTGTGAGCAATCTCCTTACTTGACCGCTTTTTTTTCAGCAGCCAGCTACGGCAACC
>DATGVD010000492.1:0-4563 GCA_035300785.1 Pyrinomonadaceae bacterium
ATGATTATTACAATATGAACTCTAAGACTCTTCATGAACCGATTCTTCCTGTCAGCCTTTGCGTGAGATATTGTCGGGTAGAGTCATGAGATGCGCAAACTCAGCTCATGGTTCGATGCACCGCCTCAATTTCCATTCGCGCTGGAAAATCTTGTACTAACGACGACGTTTTCTAATCTGACCAATATTCGGCCGCGGCCTTGCCCAAAAAGTGGTATAGCAGGAACAGACAAGCTAGTACTGGGAGCGCGGGCGCCCTCGCCCGCATAGCGTGCGCAGCACGCTCAATCTCAACCTCCTGGACGCTGTAGCTGTGTTCGCGCTTCGCGCTCATAGCGGGCGAGGGCGCCCGCGTTCCCAGTACTAACCGGCTCGTTCCAGATTGGATCGACTTTTTGGGCAAAGCTTTCCGCCGCCCTCCGCGAGAGTCGACCCATCGGCTACTTCGTTTGACTCTAATTTCTCCCGTGGGGTATCGTAAATGAAATCAAGTGGTTGGCTTTTTTTATCGAATTCATCCCCCAGTCATACCGACGAGGGGGATTTTTATATGTGCGCTACAAGAAGACTCGCATCAGCCGCGTTATTGATGATGAGTTTGTTTTCGCTACTTCCTGCTAACTCATCGACTAGTGCCCAGACTCGGAAGCGCAGAGTCACCGTGTCGCTCACTCGCACGCGTTCGCTCAGTCGCAGCGAAATCAGTCAGGCCGAAACGCATTTGTCAGAGATGGGTTACGGCAAGGGGCGAGATGCTCTGGTAGCGTTTGAGAAATACGAAGGCCGCAAGGTCACAAGCCAGCTTACCCGTGATGACTTCAATTCGATCATGAATGCCAACGCGCCCCAGGCAAGAGATTCAGGCTACAAGCATGTTGAAGTTGATCTCGATCGGCAAGTGCTCTTGTTGACTGACGCCGACGGAGCAGTGAAAACAATTCTTCCGGTATCGACCGGCAGCGACAAGCACTACAGCGAAAAAGGCTTGAGCGGTTTGGCGTACACGCCGCGAGGCCGGTTCAGAATTTATGCGAAGATGTCCGGCTGGAGAAAATCACCGCTCGGACTGCTTTTTTATCCAAACTACTTCAGCGATGGACTCGCGATTCACGGCAATCCTTCCGTCCCTCAAACTCCACAGAGTCACGGATGCATTCGCGTTCCCATGTCCGCGGCGGTTGAGATTAGCAGATCACTGCCCGCGGGCACGATCGTGCTGATCTATGACAGCCGATCATTCGTGTCCGCGAAAGACTGGGCCGAAGCAGATAAACAAAAACAAGCGACGAACCTTAGATAGTGTGACGCGATTTCTGATCAGCGCGCAGGTTAGGTTTGATCAGTGGAGAAAGACTCGAAAACCCCTGACCGCCTGGTATTTATTGGGCGCCGTTTGTGCTGGTCGGCGAGTGGAAGTAAAGCGTTCCTCTATCTCCCGTAACGCAGCGGCACGGTAACCAATAGCGGCCCGCCGGCTTTTCTCGCGACCCGATAGACGGTCTGCGGCGGCGGACCTGTCTGAGTAAGTTGCCGACCCAGCGCCGCGCCGGCGGCCTTTTCTTCCATCGTCCAGATGCGCCCCGCGCCGCCGACTAATTCAAGGCGCTCCGCAACTCCGCCCCAAAGCTTTTCCCAACCGTTGATTTGAGTGTCAGTCATCTTGAGCGGCTGTGCGGCGAT
This sequence comes from Pyrinomonadaceae bacterium, assembly GCA_035300785.1. Lineage (GTDB taxonomy): Bacteria > Acidobacteriota > Blastocatellia > Pyrinomonadales > Pyrinomonadaceae > UBA11740. The sequence goes on from DATGVD010000492.1 coordinate 1,681, forward strand.
TTGCAGCGGCAAGGGCTGCGGCACGAGGATGATCGTGAGCACTTCGGCCATCTGGTCGCGGCGATCACCGGCGGGCTGGGCGGTGAAATAGCTGTATTGATCTTCCTGCGCGGGAATGTCGATAAGCCGTCCCGGTTCGACGCGGTTGTCGCCGCCGCGCGTGCGCAGTGTGGGGAAAATCAGCATCGGTTCGCCGAAGCTACCATCGGCGTATTGTTCGCGATCGATGATGTAGAGAAAACCCGGACGCGGTGACTCGACACTCAAGCGCAGGCGATCGCCGATATTCAAAGGCGTATCCGCTTCAATTCTTTCCGGCGTCCATTCGCTCGGTCGCAGGCCATCCATCACCAGCACCCGCGCGCCTTCATCTGATGATCGCGATGGGCGCAGACGCCACACCGTCACGCCGATTTCTTCAAATTGGATGCGGGCTGAGATGCGCGTCCGCAGAGGTCCAGTGCGCCTATAGATCGCCGCTCGCAGCGCGGCGCGGTTGCGATTGCGAACGTTCGGCGTGGTTGTCGCTTCGGCCGGTCGCGCTTTGTTGAAGCGATCGAGAGTGATCTGGCGGGAGGACTCGTCGTCTGTTTGGGCAATCGCTGTAGAAGTGAACGCGAGGACAGTAAGAACCGCGAGGCCCATGTTCAAGGGCAACAGCGCTCTCTGGATAAGTTTGAAGATGCCGGTGGTCATGTCTCCTCCCAGAGGACTTGCCAGCTTATCGCGCCGTTCCTGTAGCCAGCCGCGTTCACGCGGCTTTCCCTTTGGGTTGCTAGACCGGCGCTTGTAGCGCCGGGTTCACGCGTGAATACAAATTCATTAGCGCGCTTGAGCGTGCTTCTGCAGAAATGCTTTAGCATCAAAACGGCTGAAGCCAAAGCCCGCTGAAGCGGGCTGAGTAAATTCCGCTGAACGCCGACACCGAGCCGTAGAACGGCTGGTCTAGAAACCCTTCGGGCAAGCCGCGTGAACGCGGCTCGAATCGAGCCAAAACTACATTCAATACGAAGAACACTTTCGCTCAATGCAGGCACGGTGCCCTCGCTCCCACCTTAATGATGCTCCAGCTCGATATAGTTCACCAATACTTCGCTCTTGCCTTTGACCGTTGTCTGCTTCTTCGCTGAGTCCTTGGCCACGTCGGGCTTAGGTGTTGAATGCTTCGCCAGAAAGTCGCGCACGGCGCGTGCCTGGGCCGAAGCTTTTATCTCGCCCTGGTCTTTTTCGTTAATTGAATCCGTAACCGCGTCTAATTCCTCGACTGGCGATGCAGACCAAACCAGCCAGAACTTTTCCGTGCCCTGGTGCTCGTCGAACCTCATCCAGGCAGTTTGCAGTCTCTGTTCGGCGGACACGCGCGGTGAGTTATTGTTGGTCTTCGCTTCCGGGAACAGCACGTTGTAGGTGGTCGCATCACCGGCGGCTGGGCCTTCGTTCAGCAGATAGAAATAGCCTTCCTGCGGACTGGAAAGGTTCATGCGAAACTTCCAGCCGTTCTCGAAAATCTCCTGACCGGAAGATTCGAATGTGTCCTGATACGGTTTTCCATCGCGCATCTTCTGGACCGTCAGCGAGTAGTTGAGCGAACGCTCGGGCAGCGAAGCCGCGACTTCCTTTTTCCCGAACAGCGCATTTCGCTTCCAAATCAGAACCGAAGCGCCGCCCACGATCGCCGCTATCAGAATCAAAGCCACGGCAACTTTCAGCCAGGCCCGCCCCGCAGGCGATTCGGCTTCGAGCGCGGGGTAGACGGAATCGTCCAACGTGTGAACCTGGGCGGGTTGATATCCCACGGCTATGGTTTTCGAAGACAAGTCCGCGGTCTGTTGCGCCGGCGCATTCGCACCGGTCGAAAGTTGCGTCGCCGGAATCTGCGCTTGAACCGGTGGTCGTTGGTCCAGCGTAACAGTGTCGCTGGCGAGCGTGCGCGCCAAAGCATCGCCCAATTCGCGCGCGCTTTGAAAACGCTCCTTCGGATCGAAACTCAGGGCGCGCAGCATAATCCGGTCGGCCTCTTCTGAAAGACTCGGCCGCAGATCGGAAGGCTTCAGGCGCACACCGCCTCGCTGCATTTCCAGCAACTCGAATCCGGTTTCCGGATTGAAGGGCTTGCGGCCGGTAACCATTTCATAAGCGATCGCCCCCACCGCATAGATGTCCGTCGCCGCCGACACCGCGCGGCCGCTCAGTTGTTCAGGCGCCATGTAAGAGACAGTACCGGCCGTCGCGCCCGTCACGGTGCTGGGCGCGACAATCGAATCCCTCAGTTTCGCGATTCCAAAATCAATGATCTTGACCTGCTCTTCGCCGGCGCCGAGCCGTTGCAGCATGATGTTTTCCGGTTTCAGGTCGCGATGAAGAATTCCCTTGTCATGCGCCGCGCTCAGTGCTCTTCCGATCTGCTTGATCAACTCGGCCGCGCCATCCAGCGCAAGGCCCTCCGGTCTGATCAGCGATCGCAGCGTTACGCCGTCAATGAACTGCATCACCAGATAAGGCTTGCCGTCGGGAAGTTCACCCGTGTCGAGGATGCCGACGACGCCCGGATGATCGACGCGCGCCAGCGCCTCTTTCTCCTGCTGAAATTTCTGCACCACCCACGAGTTTTGCAAAGATTTCTCCAGCAGGATTTTGATCACGACTGGCTTATCGTGAAGCTTTCGATCGCGCGCCAGATAAACCGCGCCCACGCCACCTCGCCCCAGTTCCTTTTCGATGAAGTAGCGATTGTCGACGGTCATGCCAGGCAGCTCTGGCTGCCCAAACATCGAGGTTTCATTTAGAGATGAAGTCTCGCCCTCAAGCGCTGCGGTACTTGAATCGAAAGCCAGCGTCGGAGCTGAGACATCAGACGTTGGGTTGGACGCACGCGCAACGCCG
>DATGVD010000493.1:0-8770 GCA_035300785.1 Pyrinomonadaceae bacterium
CGACCCGCGCGGCATGGTCACCGGCTTTGTCAACTCGACCGAGTACCGACAGCGATTCGGACCGTAAACCCTCCGACACCGACGCCAACGCCGACGCCAACTCCGACGCCGACACCAACGCCGACGCCAACCCCGACGCCCTCCGGCTTCGCTGTGAACAGTTATGTTTTCCCAGAAGGCGGCGGCTCAAGCGCCAATGGTCAGTTCGATCTTCTGGGCACTGGCGGACAGGACGACACCGGATTCAGCAGAGGCGGCACGTACACGCTCGACAGCGGCTTCTGGGGCGCGGGCACCTTGATGGCAATCACTCCCGCCGGGACTAACACCACAGTCTCCTTGGGCATCGTCACGGTCACGTTTGCGAATGTCTCAACCGCGGGAACGACGTATTTGACGCCGATCGATCCGAATTCGTCCGGGAACACGCCGAGCGGCTATATGATCGCCGGCTTGGCCTTTGACATCACGACGACTGCCGTATACTCAGGGCCGATCAGCGTCTGTTTCAGTCTTCCGGCGATCACCGACCCCTCGCTTTTCTCTCGCGTCAGAGTGCTGCACGGTGAAAACGGAACACTGGTTGACAGAACAACGAGCCAGGATTTCACCACCAAGACTGTCTGCGGGACAGTAGACTCACTCTCTCCATTTGCCGTCGCAATCGTGATCACGCCGCAAGCGATCAAGCAAAGCGTGCTCGACCAGCTCATCGCATTGCGTCAGACGATCAATAATCAGGAGCCTGGCGCAAAGCTTGAGGATGCCATCAAGAAGTTGAGTGCATCGTTAGATCCCGCTCTATGGCTTGATCCGTCTCACCTGAAACCGAATGGCGGCGAGAAGGACTTCGAGGAAGAGAAACAAGCAGTCCACAACCTGCGCGAACTCACTGACGACAAGAAGAGTTCCATTCCCGGCGCGCAGTTACAGCAGTTCATCCAGTTCATCGTTAGCGCCGACCGCGAGCTTGCGCAACGTGTCATCAATGACGCACTGGCCGCAGGCGGCAATCAACAGACGATCGACCGCGCCACGAACGAACTCACCGAAGGCGACGCAGATGCCGCAAGCGGAAAGTTTGAGGATGCGATCATGGATTACGCCGAAGCCTGGCGAACTGCTCTATTGGCTTTGCGTCGATCTTAAACGAGAGTGGACGAGTAAGTCGTTCTCACGGGCGCAATCACCTTGATGCCGATTTGCCGGAACTTTGCCGGAATGCGCCTGACGTTCATGCAGTTTTAGCAGCGTAGGTTGACTTCTCTAGCCGCCCAAGTTCATTAGTGCCTCGCAAAAACGCTTGACACGATAGGGTCTGGACGCACCTACCATTTTCGTTTAGCAAATCCTTATTTCTGGAAACCCGAGAAAAAAATGAAGTGGCCAATTTTAGTCCACCGCATTTGTCGCGTCTCCCTGGGACAATTGATGATTGAATCTGTACTATGATGGCTGCGCGCTTGATCATTTGATGCGACACTTGCTCGTTCATCGGTCTTAACAATGGCTATCCTTGTAACAGGCGGAGCAGGCTACATCGGCAGTGCGATGGTTGAAAAATTGGTGGGCAGCGGCGCGTCAGTAGTCGTACTCGACGATCTCCGCCGCGGATATCGGGCCGCCGTTAGCGCCAGCGTTCCTTTTTACCAGGGTCGAGTCGGAGACCGACAACTAGTGCAGTCTATCTGTGCTGAACATGAAATTGACTCATGCATTCACTTTGCTGCGCTGGCTCATGTCGCGGAATCTGTAACCCATCCAGAACTGTATTTCGAGAATAACGTCGAACAGGGCCTGGCGCTGCTTGATACTTTGGTTGCTGCCGGCGTTCGTCGCTTCGTATTCTCCTCCACTTGCGCCACCTACGGAGAACCAAAAACGATTCCTATCGATGAGCAACACTCACAGCTCCCCACTAATCCGTATGGATGGTCCAAGCTCATCATGGAAAAAATTCTCCAGGCCTATGCCGACGCGTTTGGACTTAAGTTTGTTTCGCTGAGGTATTTTAATGCGGCCGGTGCCACGACGGAGGTCGGCGAGCACCACGAACCCGAGACCCATCTCATTCCCAATCTCTTGTCTGTCGCGCTCGGAAAGACACCGCACGTCGCTGTCTTCGGCAATCAATATTCAACGCCCGACGGTACCGCAATTCGTGATTACATTCACATCGCCGATCTTTGTGATGCGCACCTTTTGGCGTTGGAATATTTGCAGAATGGCGGCGCGTCTGAATGGCTCAATCTCGGAACCGGGCGTGGCCATTCGGTGAATGAAGTAATCGCCACCACCCGCCAGGTAACAAACTGCGAAATCGAAGTCAGCCTTGAGCCGCCCCGGCCTGGTGATCCTTCGCGTTTGGTTGCTGATGCTCGGAAGGCGCAAGCAGTCCTGGGTTGGAGCCCGAAATACACTGAACTCGAAGCAATCATCAGAACTGCGTGGGAGTGGCATCAAGCGCATCCGGAAGGTTACGAGGAGCGGATTACCAGTAGTGATGAACAAAGGCTCGAATCCGACGATCGTAAATCTCCTTGATCGCACGCATAGTCTCGTCAGTTAACGGCGGAAAGTCGGCGGCGCGCGCGTTGTCCTCAGCTTGCGAAGGACGTTTGGCGCCCGGGATAGCGCAGGTCACCGCGTCAAACATCAGAATCCAGCGTAAGGCGAACTGGGCTATGCTCATTCCTTCGGGCACGAGGGCGCGTAGCTTTTCTATGGCCTGCAAACCCGTTTCGTAATCAACGCCAGAAAATGTCTCACCGCGATCGAAAGCCTCGCCATGGCGATTGAAAGTGCGATGATCGTCCGCCGCAAATTGAGACTGCGCGGTGAGCTTCCCCGTCAGCATCCCGGAAGCCAGGGGCACACGCGCAAGGATTCCTACCCTTTTTGTCTTCGCCTCGCTGAAAAATAGTTCCGCCGGACGCTGCCGGAAAATGTTGAAGATGATCTGCACCGTCTGCACGCCGGGATACTCAATCGCCTTCAGCGCCTCTTCGACTTTTTCCACGCTAACGCCGTAGTAGCGTATCTTGCCCTGCTTGACGAAGTCATCCAACGCCGCGAACAATTCCGGATAGTAGTAAACCTCCGTCGGCGGACAGTGCAGTTGCAGCAGGTCGAGCGCGTCAGTTTCAAGATTCTGCAAACTGCGATCGATGAAGGCGGTCAGGTTCTCGCGGTTATATCCGGACGCGACGTGCGGCTCCAGCCGCCGCCCTGCTTTGGTCGCGATGATTATCTCTTCGCTCCGTTCGCGCTTGAGCCGCGCCAGCAAACGCTCACTGCGCCCGTCGCCGTAAACATCGGCGGTGTCGAAAAAGTTCACGCCCAAATCCAGGGCCCGATGCAGGGCCGCGAGTGATTCGCGATCGTCAACGTCGCCCCACGCGCCTCCGATGGCCCAGGCGCCAAAACTAATCTCGGAAACCTTCCAGCCAGTTCGGCCCAGTTCTCGATATTTCATAGTTGGCTTCTCGTCGACACTTTGCGCCTGTGGGTGAAATTCTTAACCCAGACTAAATTCACGCCAAGCCGCACCTGGAAAACACGAAATGATCATTCAACTCTGAACCAGTCAGGGTCCGAATAGTCAGCATGCAGAATCGGATTTCGATAAGTGCCATCGCGATTGTCGGCAACCCAGGCTCTTGAGACGGATGTTTGCGCAGCTACGGATCCAGACAGAAGGACTGTGAGAAGAAACAGACCGGGCAGATGCTTTCGAACATTAGATTCCATGCTGCAAATGAACCGCGAGATTAGCTCGCGGCGCATTTTTGAGTCAAGATCATCTCACAAAGCTATGTTCACGGCACCCAAAGTTGTGTTAAGAAGAGGCGGCCATCGGAGCATCATCCATGAGATTTCTCGGTGTTGATGTCGGAACGGGCGGAACCCGCGCTGCGCTCATTGACGCGCAGGGTCGAGTTACCGCGTCGTCCACAGTTGAGCACGTGCCGTTTGCTTCTCCAGAAACTGGTTGGGCGGAGCAAGACCCGCGCGACTGGTGGCGGGCAGCGACCCTGGCGATTCGTGACGCGCTCTCAAAAGGCCAAATCAGACCAGAACAGATTGGGGCAGTCGGTTTTTCCGGACAGATGCATGGCGCAGTTCTGCTCGATAAACATGACAACGTTCTGCGTCCATCGATCATCTGGTGCGATCAGCGCACGAGTACCCAGTGCATCGCGATTACAGAAAAGATCGGCACTGAGCGGCTAATCGAATTGACTTGCAATCCCGCGTTGACCGGTTTCACGTTGCCGAAACTGCTTTGGGTGCGTCAGGTTGAGCCTGAGCATTGGCGGCAGGTCCGATCGGTCTTGCTGCCCAAAGACTATGTTCGCTTGCGACTGACTGGAGATAAAGCGACGGATGTCGCTGACGCGTCAGGCACTCTGCTGTTTGATGTAGCCGGACGCAAATGGTCAGAGCAGATGTTGGCGGCGGCTGAAATCGATGCAGCCATGTTGCCGCAAGTATACGAGTCGCCTGAAATAACCGGCGTTGTCTCATCAGCGGGAGCGGAAGCGACCGGGTTACGCGCCGGCACGCCTGTAGTTGCCGGCGGAGGCGATCAGGCAGCGGGCGCGGTCGGCATGGGCATAGTTCGACCGGGCACGGTCAGCGCGACTATCGGAACCTCCGGCGTTGTTTTTGCCGCCAGCGACAAACCCGCACTCGATCCCAAAGGCCGCGTTCATACTTTCTGCCACGCCGTGCCCGGCCGCTGGCACGTGATGGGTGTAACCCAGGGCGCGGGACTCTCGCTTCGCTGGTTCCGAGATCAATTCGGCGCAGGGGCTGACGATGGTCGCGATCCTTATACACGATTGACTGAAGACGCTGCCCGCGTTGCGCCCGGCGCGAATGGTCTGTTATGGACGCCTTACTTGATGGGCGAGCGCACTCCTCATCTCGATCCGCACGCGCGCGCCGCACTTGTGGGATTGACCGCGAGTCACACGCGCGCGCACGTCGTGCGAGCAATTCTGGAGGGCGTGGCGTTCAGTCTTCGCGATACATTCGAGATCTTCAAAGAGATGAATGTCCCCGTCGAAGAGATCAGACTTGGCGGAGGCGGCGCGCGCTCGAAACTTTGGCGACAGATTCAAGCGGATGTTTACGGACACTTTGTAAAGACAGTGGAAGCTGAAGAAGGAGCGGCGTACGGCGCAGCGCTGCTTGCCGGCGTGGGCGCCGGAGCCTGGCCTTCAGTCGATGCGGCGTGCGACGCAGTTGTGCGAATAAAGTCGGCCGTGGAACCAAATCCCGAAGCAGTGGAAGCGCTCGCGCGGCAATATCGAATCTTCCGCCTTCTCTATCCGGCACTGCAGCCTTTACAGAAATGATCGTTTTCGCACGATTTGACATTTTCCAATTGTCATTTACCATGCAAACGCAAACCGGAGGAGAGATGAAAGATGAAATCAAAAAGACCGTCGTCGCATATCGTCGTTTATGTATTAGTTTGCGGCCTGCTCATCGTAGGTTGTGTGTTGGTGGGAGCTTGTAAGCGGAGCGGCGCAGGCCAACGTTACAAACTTGCCTTTGTCACTAACAATGCTTCCGATTTCTGGACGATTTCGCGCAAGGGAACCGAAAGGGCTGCCGCGGAACTTCCTGGAGTAGACATTGACTTTCGGATTGATTCAGATGGCACCGCCGCCGAACAACAGCGCATCGTCGACGATCTGTTGGCGAAAGGAGTTAATGGCTTTGCGATTAGTCCTGTCGACCCAGTCAATCAAACGCAAATGCTAAATCGGGCGGCGCAACAGGCTCTCGTAATCACTCAGGACAGCGACGCTCCCAACAGCAATCGGGGATGCTACATCGGAACTGACAACGTTGCTGCCGGACGACAGGCAGGCGGCCTAATAAAAGAAGCGCTACCGCAGGGCGGAAAGATTATGATCTTTGTAGGCAGCCTCGATGCAGCGAACGCCCAGCAACGATATCAGGGAATCAAGGAAGCACTGCAAGGATCGAACATCCTGATCGTGGACGTGCGCACCGACAACACAGACCGCGTGCGCGCCAAGTCGAATGCCGCGGACACGCTGGTGAACTATCCAGACATTGCGGCGTTGGTTGGGTTGTGGTCTTACAACGGCCCCGCGATTGTAGGCGCGGTACGCGACGCGGGCAAGGTTGGCAAAGTAAAAATCATTGCCTTTGACGAAGAGGACGAAACCTTGAACGGAATCAGGGATGGAGCGATCTATGCCACAGTTGTGCAGCAGCCTTTCGAGTTCGGATACCAGTCAATGAAGTTGATGGCCAGGATTCTCGACGGCGATCGGTCGGGCATCCCGGCGAGCAAGCAAATCTTTGTGCCCACACTGGCCATCAAGAAGGAACAGGTGGAAGAGTTCGCCCGCAAGATCAATCAGTTGCGTGGTCGCTAAAGCTAACCAGGACGTGGCTAATCCAATCCTCGAAATGTCCTATATCAGCAAGCGCTTTCCGGGCGTGCTTGCGCTCGAACAGGTCAACCTCGACGTTTATCCGAGCGAGATTGTTGCCCTGATCGGGGAAAACGGCGCCGGCAAGTCAACGCTGATGAAGATTCTCGGCGGCGTGATCCAACGGGACGCTGGAGCGATTCGGCTCGACGGAGAACAAATCGAGATTCAGTCGCCGAGCGAGGCCAGCAGGCGTCGCATCGAATTCATTCATCAGGAGCTGAGCGTTCTCGATAACCTGGATGTGGCCGCGAATATCTTTCTTCATCGCGAACCGACGAGAGGCGGCTGGTTAAAGTTGATCGACCGCAGGCGTCTTTACCACGGAGCCGATGACTTGCTGGCAAAGCTCGGTCTCGACATTTCAAGTCGTACGCCGCTGGCCAAACTCTCGCTTGCGCAACAGCAGTTGGTGGAGATTGCCCGAGCCATTTCAGCCGGCGCGCGCATTCTCATCATGGACGAGCCAACGTCGAGTCTCACCCTCACGGAAACGCGGCGCCTGCTGGATATTGTCAGGGACCTGAAGGCCCATGAAGTCAGCATCATCTACATTTCCCATAGATTGCACGAGGTCGAAGAGATTGCCGATCGCGTCGTAGTGTTGCGCGATGGACGGAATGTCGGCGCGCTGCCGCGCGGCGAGATCAGTCACGATCGCATCGTGCGAATGATGGTCGGTCGCGACCTGAAAGATTTTTTCAAATCCGGTAATGGCAACGGAGGGAAGGCACATGACCGCGACTGGTTCTCAGTGCGCAACCTGCACACTTTGAGATATCCCAACACCGCTGTCTCTTTCAGCGTGGGTCGTGGCGAAGTGCTGGGTTTGTCCGGCTTAGTTGGCGCGGGCCGCTCAGAAGTGGCGCGGGCGATCTTTGGCATCGACGCGACGACCGAAGCTGAGGTCACACTCGGTGGGCAAAACTTGCAAATCTCCGCTCCCCGAGACGCGATTAGACAAGGTGTCTATTTGGTGCCGGAAGATCGTCGGTTGTGTGGTCTGATCGTTGATTTCAACGTACGCGAAAACATCTCGCTGCCGGGCATGGATCGATATTCAACTGCCGGTTTGATTAGCTCGGCGAAGGAAACTGCGGCCGCCAGGCAAGCCTGCGAGACAATCAATATCAAAACGCCTTCGCCGGAAATGAAGGCTGCGAACCTGAGTGGCGGAAACCAACAGAAGGTCGTGCTGGCAAAGTGGCTCGCGCTTTCACCCAAGGTTCTGATCTTTGACGAACCTACCCGAGGCATTGACGTGGGCGCCAAGTCAGAAATTTATGCGTTGATTCGCAAACTGGCGGGTGAAGGCGTTTCGGTTATCGCTATAAGCAGCGAGATGGAAGAAGTGCTCGGCATCAGCGATCGCATTGCGGTAATGCACGAAGGAAGGATCAGCGGCATTCTGGAGCGGCCGCAGTTCAGCGAAGAAGCAGTGATGCGACTGGCGACTGGATCAACTTCATGAAAAAAGAGTTCGGCATTTTGATTCTGCTGATTGTGCTTTGCGTCGTCGTCGCGGCAATCAACCCGAACTTTCTCTTAATCATCAATTTGCAAAACCTGGCCCGGCAAATCGGAGCATTCGGTATTTTCAGCGTTGGACTAGGACTAGTCATCATCACCGGAGGGATCGAGCTCTCGGTTGGCTCGATGATGGCTTTACTCGGCGTGCTGATGTCGATGATGCTGACCGAATGGAAGCTCGGCGTGATCATCGCGGTGCTGGCGTGCGCCGGGATTGCGATGTTTCTTTCGTTCATCCACGGGTTGCTGATCACGCGCGTGAACATGCAGCCGTTCATCGTCACGCTGTGCGGTCTGTTGTTCTATCGCGGCCTGGCGCGGTTCATCACCAAAGATGAAACGAAGGGGTTCGGCACTGTAGGAGGTTTGGATTTCCTTCGTTTCCTCGCAAACGGGAATCTTTTTGGAATTCCCATGCCCTTTGTGTTGCTGATTGTGATCAGCATTGTGACCTGGATCGTTCTGCACCGATCAGTCTATGGCCGTTATCTGTTTGCGACCGGGCGGAATCCGGAAGCCGCGCGTTATGCCGGCATCAACACGCGCTGGGTGATCACGATTGCCTATGTAATTTCGGGCGCGCTCACGGCGATCTCCGGGATCATTTTTGCTTTCTACACCAACTCAGTTTCGCCGGCGAACCACGGTAATGCTTACGAACTCTACGGGATCGCGGCAGCAGTGCTGGGTGGATGCTCTTTGCGCGGCGGCGAGGGTTCAGTCGTCGGAATCATCATCGGCGCGGCGCTGCTTCAAGTGCT
>DATGVD010000494.1:0-5865 GCA_035300785.1 Pyrinomonadaceae bacterium
CGCTGCTGGTCAAATCGATCAGCGAGGAAGGTTCGGTCGGGATCGCGCGCGCGTCGATCGTGAACGACGACGAGAAACTGGCGGAGCGCGTTGAGTTCATTCACCGCCAAACAAAGACGCACGCGATTGCCGAACAGTACATCGCCGGCCGCGAGATCTACGTGAGCGTAATCGGCAATCAGCGCCTGCAAACCTACACGCCCTGGGAGCTGGTGATTGAAAAACTTCCCGAGGGTGCGCCGAACATCGCGACCTCCAAACTGAAATGGGATCCGGCGTATCAGGAAAAAGTCGGCGTCGTTACGAAAGCTGCCGAGATCGACAAGGCCATGCGCAAAAAGCTGGAGCGCCTGTCGAAAAGAATTTACCGCACGCTGTTTTTGACCGGCTATGCGCGTTTGGATTATCGCGTAACCGAAGACGGCCGCATCTACCTGCTCGAGGCGAACCCAAATCCGCAGATCGCGCACGCTGAAGACTTTGCGGACTCAGCAATGCATTGCGGCGTCGACTACGAATCGCTTTTGCAAAAGATCATGACGCTCGGTTTGAGTTATCGCACCGGAGCGTAGTGTCAGAAATAGAATCAAGAAACGCGCCCCGGAACTTCTGTTTCCGGAGCGCGTTCCCTTTTAGTCAGAACGGATCAGTGTTGATTGCCCGTCACCGCTCCTGAGTTTCCGCTCAACACCAGGTTCTGAGTTGATCCCGCGAACGTAACGCCAATTAGTTCGGCTATGTCGCCGTTTTTCGCCGTTCGAACCGCGGTAAGTTGCGCCTTATCGCTCCGCTCCTCGGAACGCATGTTGGCCTTTGCCTTGACCTTGCCGTCCTTGAGGATTGCCAGCTCGCCGGTCTTCTCGTCGAACTTGAGGTCGTAAGTACCCGCTTTGACGAGCGTGCCGTTCACCTTCACATCTGCCAAGAATGTCACGGTTTCTTTTCTGACTTTGTCCTTGCCCGCGGCGAATGCGCCGATTGCCACCAGCGCAATCATCGCCAGCGCCACAACTGTGCTCTTCATAAAACTTTTCATCACATGCCTCCCTGTCGTTGAAATCTCTTTCCGTGCGCCCTCGCCCCGGAGATTAATTCTTCTTCGTACCAGTAAGTGATTACGCACGACAAAAAGTTGCGTTGCAAAATAATTGTTAAGTTTTTGTCAAGTGTGAGGTTGGATGTGAATTCAAAAAATTGGTTGACGGGTTTCACCACTCGCCGAGTTTTTCCGCGTCGAGCCAGTGACGCGTCAGGTCGCACCAGAGCGCGAGCCCGCGCCATGAATTAAAGCGCGAGTAGAAGCGGGCGATCTTTTTGTCGCTGGCTACGCGGCCGTTGTTGCGATCGCGCGCGAACCGGGCCCGCGTCCACGAATCCAGCGCCAGGCCGTCATAACGCCCAACGAGTTTCAGGACGTTCTCGGCTGCGTAGTTCCCCGCGCCCTTCACGCTCTTGATTTCGTTCATCAGATCTTTCGTCGGCAAATCCGTGGCGAGCCAGCTTTCGACATCGAGTCTGCCGGACGCGACGCGCTGCGCCAGCTCTCTGAGATAGGACGAGCGATAGCCGGCGCGAATCTTGTCGCGGAAAAACTTTTCCGGTCTTCGAGCCATGGCTGCGGCGCCAGGAAAAGATTTACGTCCATCGTCGGACTCGCAACCCAGTTCAGTGACTAAGCCGCTCACCATCTTTTCAGTCAACGCCCACGAACAATTCGTCGTGCAGATCATCTTCACCAGGTCTTCAAACACCGTGGGCGAGCGCAATAGCCTCCCCGCGCCTTCACGCGCGATCCAGGCAAAGTCCGGCTCCGTTGAGGTGGCGCGATAAAACTCCCGCAGATCGTCGTCCAGACGGAACATGTGCCGCACGTCGCGCACAATCTTTTCGCCGGCTCTTTTCTTTAGTCGTCCGGACGTGCTAATCGCGAGGTACCCTTTCTCCGTCGAGATCTTTACCGTAACCGGCCCTGTTTCGCCGGCATCGACCACACGCACCAAGGTCCAATCGGTCTTATCGAACTCGAACGGCAGCAGCGCACACCAACCATGGCTCAGCACGGTGCGGCGAAAGTTGAAACCGGGCGGTGTTGGGATCGTGATTTCCATGGGGGTTTCAGCAGATCGGCAGAATAGCGAAATTTTTGAGAAAGCACAGCCAGCCCGAGCTGCGCATCAGATTCGGTCAACCTGAAGCTTGACAGTTCTTGGGCTTGAGGGCTAAACTCATAGCATAACCAAGATGACTGGAAAGCTGTACTTGCTGGCTCCTAACACTTGGTTCTTGGCAAGCGAAGGGTCAACACCGAGACTCTCTACAGCGTAAGGTGCTTAAGCACCGTTTCCAAAAATAGCTGCCGGAGCTTTCCGGCGCGCGCTCCGTCGCCCCGCAGGGATTAGCCCTTCGGGGCGATGTCGTGTTTGGAGTGCGCCGACTGTGGCGGCGCTTTTGGATGGTCCGTTGCCCCGCTATTAATTCCAAAGCGGCGTCGCGCTTCGCTTGCCACCGCACTGCTAAAGCGCCTTCCCTTTATTCGGGCTTTTCCTTTGGCCAAATCAGGGACGCCGCGACCGACGACAGCAACACGACGGCGACGACCCCAAGCGCAACCAGCGTCGGAATGCTCTGAAACCTCTGAAGGTACGGCAACGGGCCGTCGTGGCCGAGCGCGTGAACTCCGATTGACAGCAGTTTCACGATCAAAGGCAAAAGCATCTTCAGGCCAATGAAGCCGAGGACGATGCCCAGGCCGATCTTTAGATAGTGAAACTTTTCGACCACGCCCGCCAGCATGAAATAGAAAGTGCGCAGGCCGAGAATGGCGAAAACATTTGAAGTGTAGACGATGAACCGATCCGTGGTGACGCCAAAAATTGCCGGGATCGAATCCACGGCGAAAACGAGGTCGGTAACTTCGACCACGATCAGTACCAGCAAAAGCAATGTGCCGACGCGCTTTCCATCGACCACCGTGAAAAACTTCCGGCGCTCGTAGTGACGCGCGATGGGAACATGGCGCGTGACCAGGCGCACAAAGAACCCTTTTTCCGGCTCAATCTCCGTCTCTTTCTCGCGGAACATCTGCACGCTCGTGTAAAGCAGAAACGCGCCAAAGATGTAGATGATCCAGTGAAAGCGGTTGATCAAGACAGTACCTGCCAGGATCATTGCGACGCGCATGACCAGCGCGCCGAGCACTCCCCAGTAAAGGACGCGATGCTGGTACTTCGACGGGACCTTGAAATAGGAAAAGATGAGAACGAAGACAAACAGATTGTCGACTGAAAGTGACAGCTCAATTAAATAGCCGGTGAGAAACTCGATCGCTTTTTGGTGCCGCGCGACCCCAAACAATTCCCAGCCCAGCGGCCCAAACAACAGGGCGGCAAAGATCAGCGCCAAAGACACCCAGACCGCGCTCCAGATGCCCGCGTCCTTGTAACCGATTTCGTGAGGCCGGCGATTGAAGACGCCGAGATCGATGGCCAGCATTGCAAGGATGAAAACACAAAACCCAATCCAGGCCAGTGCGGAGTTTGCGACCAGGTGCATCTGGTCCCTAAAATATCATTCGTCACGGCCACCCTCAAAACCGAGGACTTGCTGAAACATCCCTGCGCAAGTTGCGGCCATGTGTCCAACTCAATTAGAATTCGTGACTTCGGAATCAACGCGAAAAGGTTTTAATCAATGCTCAAACAACTACGCCGGTTTGAACGCACGAGCAAAATCCTGATTTTGGGATTTGTGGCTTTGATGGCGGTCAGTCTGGTTCTTTTCTTTCGGCCCAATAGCGGCAGCAACCAGGTCGAGGCCACCAAGAGCACCGAAGTGCTGGCCACCGTGGCCGGTGACGACATTACCGTCGGCGATCTGGCGCAACTCAGGGCCCAATATATGCAGATGCTCGGCGGCCAGATGAGTCTGGCCCAGCTCGGCGGCGACCAACGCCTGCTCGACGGCTTGATTCGCGATCGCGTGGTCACCGCAGAGGCCAACCGGCTGAGTCTGGGCGCTTCCGATGCCGAAGTCAGCGAACGGATCGTCAAACAGTACAGCAACCCTGACGGGAAGTTCCTTTTTACGGATGCCTCAGGAAAGCCCGACATCAAGAAGTACATGGAAAGCGTCGTGGCCCAGCACGGTGATGTGGCGAAATTCGAGCACAGCGTTGCCGGTACGATCGCGAGAGAGAAGCTGGAAGCCTATGTTACGGCCAGCGTGCGTGTCTCGGAAGATGAAGTACGCGAAGATTACAAACGCAAGAACACGACGTTCGATCTGACTTACGTCGTAGTTTCCGTCGATAAGCTCGCGGAGAAAATTCAACCGACCGATGCCGAGCTAAAAGCCTACTACGAACAGCACAAGGCCGAGTATCAGTTCAAGATGCCGCAGAAAAAGATTCGCTATGTCTTTATCGATCAGGATAAGTCGGGCGAGAAGCTGCAAATCTCTGACAAAGATTTACACGACGAATACGACAGCCTGAAGCCTGAGTTCAAGCAAGCGGGCGTCAACGTTCAGCAAATCGTTTTGAAAATCGCGCGCCTGGACCTCGATGCGACCGTCAATAAGAAGGCGGAAGACCTCGTGGCCAAAGCGCGCGGCGCGTCGGGCAGCGCGACCGAGGAGGCGTTTGCCGAGCTGGCGAAGGGCAAATCCGAAGATCCTGGCACTGCCAGGAATGGTGGGCGGGTCAGTGGCGTGGTGAAGAAAGATCCAACCAAGCTCGATGACCCGTATCAGAAGGTGCTCGACCTGCAACCAGGCGACGTCACCGATCCGATCAAGTACAAGAACGCTTATTACATTCTCCGGCGCGGCGATTCCGTGCCGAAAACGTTTGAGGCGGCCAAGCCGGAGTTGCTCGTCTCGCTGCGCAATCGCCGCGGCTACACTGTCGCGCAAAAGCTGGCGCAGAAGGCGCAGGAGCGTCTGAAAGAAACCAAGGATCCGCAGAAGGTGGCCCAGGAGTTGGCCGCCGAAGCGAACATGAAGCCCGCCGACATGGTGCGCGAGACGCCTTTCGTCAAACCGGGCGACGATGTCCCAAATATCGGCAGCTCGCAACAGTTCGAAGACGCCATCGCTCCGCTCAACAATCCCAACGATATCGGCGAGCGCACCGGGATCAAAAATGGTTTCGCGATTCCAATGCTGGTTGAGAAACGTGATCCGCGCATTCCCGATCTCGACGAAGTGAAAGACAAAGTGACTAAGGCGCTAAAAACTGAGCGCGCGAAAGCGCAGCTGGAAGACAAGGCGAAAGAGCTGATTGCGAGTGCCAAAACTCCGGGCGATTTGAAAGCTGCGGCCGCAAAACTCGGGCTGGAGGCGAAAGCTCAAGCTAACTACAAACTGGAAACGCCGCTCGGCGATTCCGGATCGAGTGTGCTGCTGGATGATCCGCTCTTCACTTCGAAAGCCGGCGAAGTAATTCAAAAGCCGATCTTCCTAAATGGCAACTACCTCGTGCTCGGCGTTAACAAACGCACGGAAGCCGATCTGGCAGAGTTTGCCAAGCAGCGCGATACGCTGATGCAGACCGCGCTGACTCAACGGAAGAGCCAGGTGTTTGACGATTATCTGGCGGCAACGCAAAAGGCGATGGAGACCAACGGCAAGATCAAGGTTTACAAAGACGTGCTCGCCAACATGCAGGACTCCGAGGAACCAGAAGCGGCGCCGCGATCACGTCCGCGTTTGCCAATCACGAGGTGACTAACTCAAAGTCTCTGATATCGCGAAACGGCGTGTCATCATCATTGAAGTCCGGGCGATAATAAAACGCCGCGCCGTCGTACTCCTGCAGCCAACCTTCCTGCATCCCCAGTTCGTCCAGGGCGGCAACCGCGCGCAGCC
>DATGVD010000495.1:0-7956 GCA_035300785.1 Pyrinomonadaceae bacterium
AGCGATTCTGATGCTCCGCCACCTCAACGAGCGGGCCGCGGCCGACAAGGTCGAAGGTGCGATGCTGAGAGTTTTCGAAGAAGGCAAAGTCCGCACCCGCGACATCGGCGGCACCGCGACGACGGATGAGTTTGCCGACGCGATTATTGGGAAGATGAATTCACTCCGTTTTGAGCACGAAAACGGAGTCTCCTGCAGATCACTGATCAAGGGCGCTGTCGTATAGTGAATGTGATAGATGGCCACGTGTTAGAATGTCAGCTATGGAATCGCAACCCAGGATGAAAGTAGTCGGCGGGAAGAATCTCCCATCACATTGGGAGCGATTCGACCGGCTACAACGAACCGCGCAAGTTCTGCTGGGGCGGCCGGTGAGCCCAAAGGGCGTGTTTCGTTTCAAGACTTTTGAAGAGTTCAATGAATGGAAAGAGAATCTCAACCGCCAAGACCATGGCGTTGCTGCTTCCACTTACCGCGACAAAGACGGCATCGATAGAAGATTCCTCGAGGACAAGTTGGAGCGGGAATCCACCTAAGACGCCGGCAAAGTCCGGACTCGCTACATCGGGGAACCACCGAACAGTTCGCCGCGCGGTCATTACAAAGCTGAGCTGATCTTGAAGGAAGCGGCTCTACAACATCTCATCTAGAACCTAAACCCAACCCCCAGGATGAATTGAGTGTTATGCGTGGTGTATGCCGGTTGGATCCGCTGAGCCGGCGTCAATGCGAAGGTGACTGGATCGACGTTGAATCCAATGAAAGAATGTCGCGGATACCGAAGCATCGTATCGCCAACGTCCACGCGCAACACCACCTTCTTTGAAGGATAGAACTCGAAGACCCCACCGAGATCGAGCGCTAACGGCGTGATTCGGTGAGGAACGAAAGTGACGAAGCCGCCGCTGTTTGGTATTAAATCAAAGTACCCTTTGCCGATAGTCATGAATCCGGGCCGCGCCTTTGCGAAGACTCCCACCTTGGAAAACCGCTTGCCGGCTTTCACGCCAAACAGCCCTTCCCCAATTCGGCCGGTGACTTGACCTGGACAGCTATCGCACGTGCCCGGGGAAAAATAACCCGCTGCTTCAAGCGCGAAGCTCTTCTTGATGTTATAGGTAAATCTGCCGCCCGCCCCAAGTTCAATCTGCTCGCCGTTAATCGTGAAAGTCGTGAAGTCTGCCCCGACTTCGTATCTCGGAAGGTCGTTCGATGGTTTTGTTTGGGCCTTCGCCTGATGAGCATAAAGCACCAAACATGCAGCGATGATGGCGATCATAAGTAATCTTGTTTTCATCTCAGCCTCTCCTTTTTCGGTTTGCACGGACACACGTATCCCTGCTCTCCGGCCCTGGTTTTTAAGCCGGAAAGAATCTCAGTTTCGATTTTCTTGATCTAGTCCGAGCCTTCCCTCACCGCCCCACCCCAACCGAGATGCTCGGTCGGGGACCCCGGAGGTCGGGCTAATGCCCCGGCAGAATCGCGAGTTCAAAGCGAAGGCGCTAGTTCCGGGGCCATAAATTCTCAATCCGATCGGCGCTGCCGATCATTACGCGCGGCGGCTTCGCGGCGTCGACTTTTTGCGTGTCGGTGGTTCGCTTACCCGGCGCCACCAGAGTGCGTCCGCTCTGAGTTGGTATGTTGACGTTTGCATTTACCTTCGCCACGGCTTCGTCGACCTTTTGCAAAACGCTCTTACCGGTGTCCGGGGGTTTGTCGGCTCCAAAGAGCGGACTATATTTTGGGTCGTGCAACACCCACAGATTCCAGGTGCCGCCGCCACTCAGAATTGGCGAGGCCGAGAGCCATTCGTAACGGTCACCGCCCATTGTGAATTCGATCCGGTTTCCATCGACGATCCCGACCTTTTGAAATTCATAGCCGTCGCGTGGCGCCAGCGAAAAGATAAAGCGACCGCGACCCTGAACATAAAACCACACCAACGCGCCCGCCACCGGGCTGGTCGACTTACCCACGGCGACGACACTGCCGTTAAGCAGCAGACGGTAATCTTTGATTGAGAGCTCGACAGCATCCAGGGTGAAATCGCGGGGCAGGCTTCTGGGAAAGTCGCGCAGGTGTGTCTTATCAAACGTTACCCGCACGACGTCGACGATCTTCACGCCGGCATTCTGGTTGATCAGCAGATCAAGCGAGAACGCGTCGCCATCGTCCAGCGTCTGAGGTGCGGCGGATTTTGGAAACGTGGGAATAACATCCGTCAAACGATCCGGATCGGCGGCCTTCAGTTTCTTTTCATACTTTTGATCGAGCGGCAGCACGGTGACCTTGAATTGCTTCGACGCCGGAAGGGATGCAACCGCGAGATCGTAGCCAAACGCGAACCTTCCGGACGCATCTACCAGCACCCGGTGGATTAGGTGATTCTCGTCGAGTTGAGCATCGGCTCGAAGAATTGGCGGCACGCGCTGAAATTGCGCCCCTGCTTTTCTGGCGTCGGCCCACGCCGTTTCGCTTTTAAATGCCACAAACCCACCTTCGGTCAGCGACACGACCAGTTGACGATCCGCACTCTCCTGCGCGCGCGCGGCAAAGCAAATCGCGAGCAAGCAGATTGTGGTCGCCAGCGCTTTACTTCTCATCCTGATAGCTCCCTTTAATGATCGTGAGCTTGACTTCATTGGAGGGCGTGAACCCGGACAGACTGACCGGAGCTCTTTCGTTTTGCCTTTGCACCATCAGGTCGGCGCTTGCTTTTCGGGAAGCGACTTCGCGCCGATCCCGTCCGCGATAAACCACCTGAGTCACGGTCTTCTCATGGACTACCGGGACTTCAACTGTTTTCGTCACGAATATGGGCGGCACTGTCACTGGTGATCGCCGTGATCGCAAGGCAAAGACAATCGTTGCGCCGAGTACGAGCAGAAGAATTGCGGCAATCGGAACCGGAACTCGTACTGAGGCGGTGAAGAAAGCGAGAAGTGAAGCCGGCACGCCTGGCCGCTCTGCTGGTCGAGATGGCGCGTCTACCTTGGAAACACTCCCCAGGCTTTGCCGCAATCTGGCGTGATAAGCAGGCCAGAAGTCATCTGCCGGGGCCGCGGCGCGGATGGCCTGATCGGCGAGCCTCAGCGTGCTTCGCAGCGCTGCGTATTCTTCGTTACACGCTTCGCACTGCCGCAGTTCATTCAGCAACTGTACGTCTTCGCCACTGCCGGCCAATTCGTTCAGCCTCTCTCGCGTTGCTTTACAGTCATGCATTTTCTCAAAACTCCCTTTTCAGAATTCGCCGGCGGTGCACGGAACGCATTCGGTGTTTCCGGCGGCGACGTCGAGCCGCGTCCGCAGTTTGGCAATGGCTCGCGAAACAGATTTCTTGGCTGTCCCGGTTGAGCAGCCGACGGATTCCGATATTTCTTCGTAAGTCATTCCCTCACAGTGCTTGAGCAAAAAAATCAGCCTCTGTTGAGTAGTTAACTCGGACAAGGCTTGTCTTACCTTTGCCAAAAGAATTCGGTTGTGAAGCATGCGCTCAGAACTTAAGCTTGAGGCGGCGGCGTTTGAGACGAGATCAAGCGAGTTGATTTCGATGCCCTGTCCGCGCCGGATGAACGATTTCGCGCGCCGGTGGTTGAGGAAGCAATTGATCGTGATCCGCCGTAGCCAGGTATAAAAACTCGATTCGCCGCGAAACGTCCCGATCGCCTGATAAGCTCTGAGCCATACTTCCTGCGAGAGATCTTCAGCGTCTTCCGAATCGTGGCAGTAATGAAAAGCGAGCGAATAGATCCGGCGTTCGTAGCGTTCGGCGAGGGCGCAGAAAGCGTCCGTTTCGGCACGTTGGGCTTGCCTGATTAATTCTTCTTCGCTATCAATCACCGGATTATCTCAAAGGGGCCAGGGCCGGTCACCTGTCCGGACGCTACAATAGACCCGCAGTTTGAGATTTGGTTGGCATGAATGCAAGGAATTTTCGCTGGCGTCGTCGCGAATCCCGGCTTCCCTGCGGAAAGGCTTGCCAATAGTATTGTAAACATGACCTTCATTACTCGACGACGGTGTTTGATCTGGCTCGTACTGTCGATCCTTGGGTTCGTGATTTCCTGTAATCGTCGCACGGCCCGGCCTGAGCCGCCGAATCCGGTTCAATCAAAGCGAACGAACTCGGCTGAGACGATAACCGGCCGCGTGGTTGCGATCGCTGACGGCGACACGATCACGATTCTCGATTCCGCGAACACCCAACATCGCGTCAGACTCGCAGGCATCGACGCGCCTGAGACTCATCAGGCGTTCGGCGAGCAATCGAGACTGAGCCTTTCGGAAATGATCTTTGGCAAAGACGTGAGCCTGAGTTATCAGAAGATCGATCAGTACGGGCGAATTGTAGGCAAGATCTTTCTGGACGGAAAAGACATCAACCTGGAACAAGTCAAAGCCGGCATGGCCTGGCATTACAAGTTCTACGAAGACGAGCAGACTCCGGAAGATCGTGAGCTCTATGCGAAAGCTGAAGCCGAGGCGCGCGCGGCCCGGCGCGGACTGTGGCAGGATCCCAGTCCGATTGAGCCTTATCAATTTCGGAAGGAAGAGAAGCGTGAGCGACAGCTTTCGCGATAGCAAGTGGTGTCCTGATTTAACGGCGTATAGAGTACCAACTTCAGTTGGGTCTTTTCTCGCCTAACAAAAACCCGACTAAAGTCGGTACTCTGAACACCGCTAATCAAAGTAGGATCGTCCACGCGTAGTAAAAACCAAACGCGATACTGGCCGCGCCCACGATGACGCGCATCGGCACTTCGACTCGTTCAAACCGGCCAGAGGCGAACACGATGGGCAAGCTAATCAAGGCGCTCATCAGGCTATCAGTTTAACTTGGCTTTGACTTTCTTCGGCAACTTCTCAAAAACGAGATCATAGGCGTTGCGCAGCAAGCTCTTCAGTTCTTTCTCGCTCAACGCATTAAATTGTTCGAGCGCGACCCAGTGATAACGCGCAACGTAAGGCGCCGGATCGATGCCGTCCTGTTCGATCAACTCGGCAAACTTCTCCGGCGTGCACTTGAACGACAGACAATATTTTGACGCGCCCTCCAGCACGGCGACAGCGAACATCTTGCCGGCGATCTTGAACACCAGATCGTCTCCCCACTGAACATTCTCAGTGACATGCGGAAATAAAAGGCAATGGGCGCGAACCGATTCGATGTCCATGATGTCATTCCCTCTCCCTCTGGGAGAGGGTTAGGGTGAGGGATTAGCGGGCGATCCCGCTTTTTTGCTTTCCCTCTCCACAATCGGGGCGCGCCAAAAAAAGAGAAGACGGGTCTTGTTGTTTGTTGGCTGGCTACACCCTCACCCCGCCCTCTCCCAAAGGGAGAGGGAGTCAATCACAGCAGCGGCCCATCGCGCCCCATCAATTCTCTGCGCACAATCTTCACGGGCGGGTTGCCGGCCTTGATGAAGCGGTCGTGAAAGTCCTGCAACGAAAAGTTGCTTCCCATCTTGCGTCGGTAATCTTCGCGCAGTTTCAGAATTTCCAGCTTGCCGAGCGTGTACATCAGGTAAGTCGGATCGCCGGTGCCGCGCTTGGTTTCCATCTCGCCCACAACCGGAACCTGGCGGCCTTCCTTGACGAAGAATTCCTTCGCCTGCTCCATCGTCATGCCCTGCGTGTGCATCCTGATGCCGACGATGTAGCGCGAATCGCGCAGCAGCGCATCGACTAACTGCGCCAGCCGAAATCTCGGATCGTTGTTGCTCAGACCTTCGTCAAGCACCATCTGTTCGCTGTAATGCGCCCAGCCTTCAGAGTCCGACCCGGCGCCCGTCAGCTTGCGCACCTTCGACAGATCGGGATTGTTTTTGACCCAAAGAAACTGCGTGTAATGACCGGGCCAGACTTCGTGCACCGAGACGTTGCTCAAGAGCGGATAGTTGTACCCTTCGAGATATTCTTCCTGCTTCTCTTTCGCCCAAGTCGGATCCGGCAGAGTGATGTTGTAGTAAGCCTCAGTCGCGTTTGCTTCGTACGGCCCGGGCGTATCCATCGAAGCGAAGGTCGTGGCGCGCGCAAACGGCGGCGTCTCGACGACTTTGGCCTGCGCACCGCCAGGCACGGTGATAATCTTTTTGTCGATTAGAAATTGCCGGAGGCCGTCGAGCTGTTGCTGTGCCGAAGACAGCAGAGTATCCGAACTCGGATGATTCTTTTCGAGTTCCTTCAAAACCTCTTCCGGTGATTTGTTGGGATCGATGCGCCGCGCGGTTTCGACGAAGGCGCGCTGGTCTCTGCGCAATTGCGCGTAACCGATTTTCAAAAGCCGCGGCAAAGGCACGTCAACCATCTCGTCGTACAGGAGCTTCAGCCGATAGTTCTCAGCGCCGATCGCGAACGTGCCATGCGATCGCGCCAGCAAATACGTCTTCATCCATGATTGATAGTCTTTCAGCGCCGCGATCGCCGCGTCGTTGCTGCTCTTGAACTCTGCCAGCAATCCGGCGTCCTTCACGTCCTTGAACGCGTCGGGGACGTCCTTCGCAAAAAAATCCAGGTTGCCGGGCAATTGATCGATCGCAATGTCGGTGTAAATCCTCGGCGGGTTGCGCAGCACCGCGCGCGCCTGCTGCAAGACGCGCGGGATCTGTTTCTCGCGCTCAATCACTGAACGCAGACGCTCCGCGGCCGGCGCGAAATCGCGCTTCACGATGGAAAAAATGCTGCTGGTAACGGCGCCGGAATAACCGTCAGGGTTCTTGCGCCACTGCTGGACGCGATCCTCTTCCAGCAGGAGGCTGTGAATCGTCGCGATCATAACCTCGCGATCGTCGCGCTCCAGCATCGAAAGCGGGCCGGGGTTGATGGCCTGGAACGCCGCCAGATACTCCAGCAACCGGCGCCGGTTGCGCTGATGCGCGGCCAGCGAGAAGTCTTCCAATTGCCGATCGTACTGATGAAAACCGACGCTGGTCGCCTGCGAAGGGTTCGCTTTGAAGTAGTCGTCAAAGTAAGCGTCGACCAGTTCATGAAACGAGCGTGGCCTGGCCGTCACAGAGATCGCCGTAACCAGCCCGACGATCAAACCCAGTATCAATTTTCTGGATGAAGAGCGGTAATTCATGCGCGGTCTCCTATGAGCATTTGATCCGAGACAACAATACCTGCGGTCCGCCGGGTTGACTACGGACCGCGCGGTAACGGCGGGAACTGCATTAGGAACTGGTCGTTAATTCCTGTGAGCCAAACGAATTGATCATCGATTTTCTTAAGACTCACCACTCTCGCGGCTAGAACTGCCCACACGATAGCAAAAAGAAAAAGGCCAATTCCGAGCAGCCCTAACATCGGATAATCGTATGCGAAAGCAACGACGGGCATGATTACTCCAGCCGCTAACAACATCCCACCCATGCTCATGAGTTTTCGCCGACGCTGAAAGTGCTCAGTGCATATTCCGAAATAGACTGTGGCTCGCTTGCTCAGAGCAATCGCCAGAATGACATAAAGAATCGCCGCCCCAAAGACGAGTAGATAGAGAATTGGATGGTGCCACGAAAGCTTTCGTTTCAGGCGCAAACCATTTGCCGGGCGATTGCACTTCACACAACGATCCGGCAAGGAGGCGTCTTTCGTCATCACGAGAGTCGACTTGTCACGCCAGATACCACCAATCGCGGGAGGCGGAGGCAGAATATAACCATCCTCCAATACGATTCCGGTTGGCGGAGGCGGCGCCTCAACCCCAGCGGTCACAGCAACCGCGCCGCAGCGTTTACAGTTATTTTCGGAGGCAAAGTTGACGAGTCCGCACTCAGCACATTTCCATGAGGTCGTCATAGTTTGCGAGCGGGAAGAACGTCCGACGGACGGTCAGGTTACTATCAGAATTTCGATCAACTTCGATTGCCAATCTCGCGGAGTCGCGTCACAACTTGATCGATCAACCAGTTCGGCGTGGAAGCTCCGGCGGTGACGCCGACGCGTTTGACGCCTTTG
>DATGVD010000496.1:0-3615 GCA_035300785.1 Pyrinomonadaceae bacterium
CCCGGCCCGATGGTCCCTGACCGAATCGCTTCTTTGATCGCCGCAACGACCTGGTCTTTCTTCGAGATGGGCTGAATCAGTTTAAACATTCTTGCTTGATTCTTGCTTGATTCTGCGCGTTACAGCAACGATTCAACGCTCAAACACAGCAGCAGAGACCAGGTATAGGACCTGCGTTGTTGAGATTCTCAGGCGAAAACTCAGCCAGTAGTTAGGTCTCGCGCGGCACTATATCACCCTTTCCCGAAGTTGCAAGATCATAATATGATCGGCTGGTAGGGGCAAGAAATGTCCGAGAAAATTGCGGCGAAGGAGAATTAGATCCAACCTCGATTGATCAACGAGTAATGTTCTGAAACGGATTCAGATCGCCAAGTTCAGATCGCGGGACGAAGCGCGATCGATTAGCGCAGCAGCGCCGTCGCCGACCAGAGCACGGGCGTCTGGCCGTGCAGGTCACCGGTGCGGCGCGCTCGATCAAAATAATATTTCATCTGCGTATCGAGATTAGGTCCAACTTCCTGGGCGGCTTTGTTCGTTCCGATGCAGACGTCGCTCACATTGGCTTCGCTATCGATATGTTTGATTAGTCCCATCCAGGCCTTACGCGCGGCCGGGCCATAAACCTTTCGATCGAGCCAGCCATTCTTAACGCCGGTGACCATCGCGAACGTAAACATTCCCGTGCTCGAAGTTTCGGCCCAGACCTCCGGGTGATCGACCAGCTGCCGCCACAGGCCATCTTCGCCTTGATACTTGAGCAGTGAAGCCATCATCGTCCGATAACCATCCAGGATGCGAGCGCGCCGTGGATGGTTTTTGGGAAGAGAGCGAAGCAACTCAGTCATTCCCGCCGCAACCCAGCCATTGCCGCGCCCCCAATAAAATGGCGAGTCAGGCGCGTGAAAGAATAGACCATTTGGCTGTTGCAGCTTGTCGAGGTACCCGGCCATCGTGACAGCGGCGCGATCCAGATATTTGGTGTCATGCGTCGCGCGAAAGGCTTGCACCTGGACCGCCGTAATCATGTACATGTCGTCGATCCAATAACGCGCCTCGCTGGTAATGCCGTCGGGCGTGGTCTTCTCCCACTGTTTGTCTGCCAGACTCTTCCCCACATCCAGATACTTGCGCTCACTGGTTTGCATGTAAATCTCGAGCGGCACCACACCGAACACTCGATAATCGACATGAGGCTCCGCGGAAACATGTTTCGCCCCATCAGAGGTCAGCAACGGATCGAATTTTTGGATCAGTCTCGTTTGGAGGTTTCGGTCGTTCGTCAGTTGAGCCACGGTCAGGGCGCCGTACCAGGCGCAGACTTCCGGGTAGATAACGTACGGCCGCTTGCCCTGCTCGAATTCCAGTTTACGAGCGACAAAGTTCTCGGCCACGCGTTTGCCGATTTCCTGTGGCGATGTTCCCGCGGGCCAATCGCGAAAGTACGACTGGGCTAACACGCAAGGCCGGATGATCAGGACAATCCCAATCGCAAAGAGAAATGCTACCGGTTTACGCTGTCGGTACATGATTCAAATCTCCTTTTCAGGCTATAGCGTTTTCCTTCGATCAACGGCCGTAATAGTAATCGACGTGCTTTTCAAGCCGGGCGCAGACGCCGCGAGGGTTATCTTGCCTGCGCCTGACGTTGACTTAATCATCACGAAGCAACGTCCTTGATAAGCGCGACGCTCAGTGGCTTGAAAAGGCTCGTGACTATTGTTGTCGGCGCTGTCCACCGCGGCGATGATTCCCGGCCCAGCTATCTTGAAAGTAATCAAGTCGTGCGCATTTGGAACAATGACCCCGTTGTCATCGTTGACGGTGACCGTCACGTAGGAAACATCATCCCAGGACGGCGTTAAGGTCCCGCGATCTGCGGCGAGTAAAATCTGGCCTGGCTTGCCCGCGGTCCTTAGCTCGTATTTCGCGACCGCCCAGCCGCTGTTCGAGCCAATGGCACGAAGGGTTCCGGGAGAATACGGAACGTTCCACACCCGCGGGGAGTCATCAGCCGGACGCGGCTTCGGGCCAAGAGACTTGCCGTTCAAGAAGAGCTCCACCTGTTCACAATTGCTGTAGATCTCGACATTCTCATCGTGTGGTTGAATGTTCCGCGGCGTCCAGTCGGAAAACAAAACTTGCGGACGCCGTTCCTGTGCCGGTGTTCCATAACCAGGATCGGTGGGTAGGAGCTGCGCCGGTGCAACTCGGCGCGCGATGTAGACCATCGGTTGATCGCTCCACCAACTCTGTCGCTGAAACGCGAGCGGACGCGGCGTGCCGGTCCGATCAAGTAAACCCGAGTTGTAGGCGATGGTGGGCCACGCGCGCGACTCGCCCAGGTAATCGATCCCGCTCCAGAGAAATTGGCCCGCATACGGCGGATTGTCACGCAGTGGCAACCAAACCGTTCGATCGTGGCCATTCTCAGTGCCGAGGATCTTGCGCGACGGCTTCTGCCGATGCGCTGCCAGGATTTCGTTCTCGCGATAATTCTGGCCGACTACGTCGAGAATGTCCGCGAGTCCATTGTCGTAATCATGACTGACGTTAGGACGAAAAAGCGCCTGCGTTACCGGGCGAGTTGGATCGCTTTCGTGAAAAGTGGCCACCAGCGCGGTGAGGATCTGCTTCGCCAATTCAGCCTTTGGCGTGTCATGAATTTCGTTGCCGGCGCTGTAGATGATCACGCTCGGATGGTTGCGATCGCGGCGCACGGTGTTGCGCACGTCGGTATTCGACCATTCTTTGAAATACAAGTGATAGTCGTAAGGATTTTTCGCCACAGTCCAGCAGTCGAACAACTCGTCCATCACTAGAAAACCCATCCGATCGCATAGGCCCAAAAACTCAGGGGCAGGTGGATTGTGAGCGGTACGGATCGCATTTACGCCAAGCCGCTTGAGCGTCTCCAGGCGACGTTCCCACGCGCGCAAAGGCACCGCGGCGCCAAACGCGCTGGCGTCATGATGCAGGCAGACGCCTTTTATTTTGAAGTTGCGGCCGTTGAGCCAGAAACCTGTGTCCGCATCAAAGTGAAATTCACGAATCCCAAACGTCACCGTCTCGTCATCGACAGTTGTTTTTCCGGCGCGCAGCCGAGCCACAGCACGATAGAGATTTGGATGATCCAGATCCCAGCGTTGAGGATTTTGGACGACGAGGTCTTGGGTGAAACTGACCATCGCGCCTGCGGCAATGTCCATTGGTTTTGTTTCGGCGCTTTGCACTAATCGGCCGGCTGGATCGATCACGGTAATCTCGAGCGACACATTTCGCGCCGTGTTCGATTGATTAATAACTTCGCTTTGTACGCGCACCATTGCTTGCTCTCTCGACACTTGTGGTGTGCTGACGAACGTGCCCCAGTACTCGAGATGAACCGGATTAGTAACGACCAGGCGAACATGCCGGTAAATACCCGCACCGGTGTACCAACGCGATGCCGGCTGACCGGAATTGTCGGCGCGCACTGCGAGCACGTTAGATCTGCCGGTTCCGAAGTTGAGATGTCCAGTAAGTTCGTAGCGAAAGCTGACGTAACCATAAGGGCGCTTACCAAGCTGGAATCCATTTATCCAGACGTCGCTGTTGGCCATCACGCCGTCGAAG
>DATGVD010000497.1:0-4614 GCA_035300785.1 Pyrinomonadaceae bacterium
GGCCGCGGCGATTCGCTTTAGCGAAGCGTGAATCCTTTTTTCGCTGACTGTGGCCTTGCGCGCAGCTTCCAGGAGCGCGCGGTAACCGCGCCGGATCGTTTCCGGCGTCGCGCAAATCAGCAACATATCTTCGCCGGCCAGAAACGCGCGCACGGTGGCATCTTCGATTTCGCAATGCTTGGCAATCGCGCCCATCTCTAAATCATCAGTGACCACCAGATGTTTGTATCCCAGCTCCTGCCGCAATAGTTTCGTGACGATGGCCGGACTAATCGAAGCCGGCTCAACCAAACCGCCCGTGGTGCCTCTCTTGATGTCGATGTTCGGAAAGCCGCCGTGGCTTACCATCACGACCCGGACGCGATCATCGATCCTTTGAAACAGTTCGATGTAGGGCGCCAGGTCCTGCCCGATCAAATCGTCGTGCGTCAGGGGCACGAGCGGCATCTCCATGTGCGAGTCAACCGCGCCGGCGCCGATGCCCGGAAAATGTTTCAGGCAGCCGAGACAGCCGGTGGCCTGCAAGCCGCGCATGTAGACGGTCGTATTGCCGAGAACTTCGGCGGGCGAGCTGCCGAACGACCGCGAGTAAAGCCCGTTGGTAAGCTGACTGCGCGCTTCGGTGATTATCGACATCACCGGGGCGAAGTTAATGTCAAAGCCGAGCATTCGGAGAATGTTGCCGGTGACGCGGCCCAGGGTCCTGGCCGCGGAGAGATCGCCGTGCTGGCGAATCGCGCGCGCCGAAGGCATCGGCGGAAAAATCTCGCGTAAGCGATCCACCAGGCCGCCTTCCTGATCGACGCCGCACAACGGGGGAATCGGCAAAAGAGCGCGCACGCCGTCCAGCAAGCCGCGCACTTGTTCCGGGGACTCAACATTCCGGCCAAAGAGAATCACGCCACCGGGCTTGATCTCTTCGACCAGTTCGCGCGTCTCTGCATCCAGTTCCGTTCCAGGCAGACCGATGAAGAAGAATTGTCCGATTTGCTGCTCAAACGGCAAAGCGAAGATTTGATCAGATGGCATTGAGCACGATGACCGACGAGTAATAGAAAAAAATAGCCACGCAAGCTTACGACACGGAACGCGATGATTCAACCTAAAGGTTGAACTCCGAAACGCTGCAATATCATTTTCATCGTCGCTAATCTAGAATGTCACGACGATGAAGGCGATGATTCTCGCGGCGGGATACGGCGCGCGGCTATGGCCGCTGACGGCCGATCGCACTAAGCCGGCGTTGCCCGTTTTGGGTAAGCCGTTGGTGGGCTATGTGGCGGAGTATCTCGCGCAGCAGGGGGTCGAGGATGTAATCGTCAACTTGCATCATCGGCCGGATTCGGTGCGCGCCGCGCTCGGTGACGGCAGCCAGTTCGGGGTTCGCCTGCGGTATATTCATGAGCCGGTTATCCTGGGAACCAGTGGCGCGCTGGATAACGCGCGTGAAATGATCGGGACCGAGACGTTCGTGGTGGTTAATGGAAAGCTGATCACCGACATCGACTTGCGCGCGGCGATCGAGACGCATCGGCGGACAAAGGCGCTGGCTACGCTGGTGCTGCGACGAAATGTGGCCCGCGAGCGTTTTAGCATCGTCGAAACCAGCGACGGGTTCGTGACTCGGTTTGCCGGAATGCCGGCATCTGCTCCTGAATCAGATTCAGTTGAGCCTGATGCGCCGTTGATGTTCACCGGGATTCAAGTGATGGATTCGCGAATCTTCGACTACATCCCGCCTGGCGTGTTTTCGCATTCCACGATCGATGTGTATCCAAAGGCGATTGCGAAAGGTGAACGCATCGCCGCGCAGGTAGCCGAAGGCATGTGGTTCGAGCTTTCAACCCTGCAAAGATATCTGGACATCAGTCTCGCGCTGTTGAATCAGAGAGGGCGGTCTCTGTACACCGGGCGCGACGCGTCGATCGACAAAGAGGCAAACGTGCGCGAATCAATTCTCTGGGATGACGTAATTGTAGAGACGGGCGCGCGAGTGCGGCGCGCGATCCTGGGGGATGGCGTGCGCGTGCGGGCCGGTGAAGAAGTCGAAGACGCGGCGGTTGTTCGGGCAGAGCTGGTGGACAGCGTAACGCCGCCCACCAAGGCGCCCAAAGGCTACGTAAAAGGCGAGAACTTTGTTGTGCCCTTATCGCAGTGATAAGATTTGCTGACACTGAATTTTAGTCGACAAAACAATTACTGCGGGCGCGAGATCGAAGCAATAAGGCTCGACTCGAGCCCCGAATGAACCAGGGCGCCTCGGCCGCTAAGATGAATCCATCTCTTCAGACTGACTCAACCGCCTTCACGAGCAGCGCTCGTGATCGGCTTACGGATTACCTTGCGCGGCAAAAAGGCTCGCGTAAAGCTGAGATTGTTCCGCTGACGCCGGACGCTTCGACGCGAGAGTATTTCCGCCTCCCCTGGAAGCGCGCCTCCGCCGTAGCGGCCGTTTATCCTGCGCCGTTCGATCCGGCCGTCCACCCTTATCTGGACATCACGCGCTTGTTTCTTGAGAGCGGGTTGCCGGTCCCCGAGGTTTACGACGTTGATGGCGCCGCCGGAATCATCGTTCAGGAAGATCTCGGCGACCGGCAGTTGTTTCAGGTTTTTGAAGCGGCGTCGGGTGAAGAACGCGAGGGTCTTTTGGAAGCAGCGATCGAAGTAATCGCGCACATTCAAGCGGCGACACCGAAAGCATTCGAGCGTGACTCGATCGCCAGCCGCCTGGCTTTTGATGAAGCGAAGCTGGCCTGGGAATTGAATTATTTTTTCGAACATTACTTTGGTAGTTTGCGCGGCGAGACCCTGCGTCATGGCGAGGCGGCGGAGTTGAAAGTGGAGCTCAACGACATCGCGGCAGAACTGGCCGCGTGTCCGCGCGTGCTTTGCCATCGCGACTATCACGGCGCGAACTTGATGGTGGACGACAAGAAACGCATTCGGATCGTCGATCATCAGGATGCCCGTATGGGGCCGGCGAGCTATGATCTGGTCTCATTGTTGACGGACCGACAGCCAGAGCCGCCCTCGCTGGCCGCTGTGCGCTCCCACCGGCTATATTTTTTGGAAGCGCGACGCCGGCAAGGACTGCCGGGCCTCGATCCGGACGACTTCAGCAAAGAGTTTCGGCTGATGACAATTCAGCGCGGATTGAAAGCCGTCGGGACGTTTTCTTACCAGACCGCCGTTTGCGGGCGCGGCGCGTTCTACGAAAAACACATTCGACCTACTTTTCTGATCGTCTTGCAGGCGGCCGAATGGCTGGAGCGCTTTCCGGTCCTGCGCCGAATGATTACTGAGCGAATTGGAAGAGGTGCCGAAGCGGGGCAGTAGCCCGCGCGTCAGCAAGGGCGTTTTGGTTGCGACAACGCCCTCCCTTACGGTCGGGCTACTGCACCGTTGCGCGAGCCATACTTGAACTGTTGATTACGACCTAATGACACAAACTTACATAAGGGATTTATCCAAACACATCGGCGATGAAGTCACGCTGAAAGGCTGGCTCTATAACATGCGTTCAAGCGGGAAGCTGATGTTTCCGCAACTTCGGGACGGCACGGGCATCGTGCAGTGCGTGGTGGCAAAGAATTCCGTGTTACCGGAACTCTGGGACGTGTTGAAACCTCTGGGCCAGGAATCCGCCCTGACGGTCGCCGGCCGCGTGCGCGAAGACAGTCGCGCGCCCGGTGGCTTTGAACTTGATGTGACTGACGCTCAGGTGGTTTCTGCGGCTCATGATTACCCGATCACGCCGAAAGAGCATGGTCCGGAATTCCTTTTGGATCACCGACACCTGTGGATTCGCTCAAAGAAGCAGCACGCGATCCTGAAAGTGCGTCACACGGTCATCAAAGCCGTGCGCGATTTTCTCGACAAAGACGGGTTTACGCTTTGTGACACGCCAATCTTTACGCCCGCCGCGTGCGAAGGCACCACGACGCTGTTCGAAGTCGATTATTTCGGCGATGAAAAAGCTTATCTGACGCAATCGGGCCAGCTCTATAACGAAGCGACGGCGGCAGCGTTCGGCAAAGTCTACTGCTTCGGTCCCACGTTTCGCGCTGAGAAATCCAAAACGAGAAGACATCTGACCGAGTTTTGGATGGTCGAGCCCGAGATGTGTTACGCAACGCTCGACGACGTCATGGATCTTTCCGAGAGATTCCTCTCGTACATCGCCGCGCGCGTGCTTGAGACGCGGCAGGAGGAGTTGAAGACTCTGGAGCGCGACCCGTCGAAACTAGAAGCGATCGTGCCGCCGTTTCCGCGGCTGCACTATGACGATGCGGTGAAGATGCTGCACCAGGGCCACGAGAGCGGCGCGATGGAACAAAAGTTCGAGTGGGGTGGCGACTTTGGCGCGCCGGATGAAACTTATCTGTCGGGCCATTTCGATAAGCCGGTCATGGTCCATCACTATCCGGCCGCGGTCAAGGCTTTCTATATGGCTCGCGATCCGGAGCGCGACGAACTTGCCCTGGGAGTCGATGTGCTGGCGCCGGAAGGTTATGGCGAAGTGATCGGCGGCGGCGAGCGGACAACTTCGTTCGAATTCCTGCAGAAACAAATCGTCGCGCATGGCCTGCCGCAGGAAGCGTTCGAATGGTATCT
>DATGVD010000498.1:0-2546 GCA_035300785.1 Pyrinomonadaceae bacterium
CGCTGCTCTTGACCAACGCGCTCTTCATCGCGGCCGGATGGGCGACGCCGCCGGCCGTGGTCAGAACCGGGAGCGGTAGCGACCGGGTAAGTAGTGGCACGGGCGTCTCGCCCGTGAGTCGGGCGCAAGATGGGCAGGCCACTGAGCCCTGGTATTCGCGCACGTGGACTTCGGTGCGCGGTTATCTGCATCCGGTGCGCCCGACTATCGGCTTCAATTTGATCGACGGTCTGATTCGGATGTCGTTCTTCCTGATCATGATTATTAGTTTTTCTCTGCTGAAAGACATTCGCCGCGTCTTTGAATATCACGGCGCGGAACACAAGACCGTGTTCACGTGGGAAAAGGGATTGGCGTTGACGGTTGATAACGCGCGCCCGCAGCCGCGCCAGCATCCGCGCTGTGGCACAAGTTTCCTAATGGTCGTGATGCTGGTGTCGATTCTGCTCTTTTCGGTGATCAGGTTTGATTCGCTGCTGCTGAACTTCCTCGTCCGCATTGCGTTCATTCCCCTGGTCGCGGGACTTTCGTATGAGATCATTCGGCTGTCGGCCAGGAAAGAAAGCGGCGCGTTCTTTAAGACCATCACCCGACCCGGGGTCTGGCTGCAAAACATCACTACGAAAGAGCCGGATGATTCACAACTTGAAGTCGCCATCGAAGCGTTAAAGGAAAGTTTGAAGCTGGAGCCGAAGCCGGCGGAAGCGGAGTTAGCGCTGTTATCGTAAGACGCGTTCAGAGTTCAGCCTTCAGGCTGCAAGCTAAATCTTGAACTCTTAACAGAACATCATGCTCGACAAACTCGGACAAATCGAAACCCGTTACGAAGAGTTAACGAACGAACTCTCTTCGCCGGAACTGCTCGCGAATCCCGCGGCCTACGGAAAAGCCGCCAAGCAGCTTCGCGGCCTGGGCGAGATTGTCGAAAAGTATCGCCAGCTGAAATCAATAAACGAGGAGCTGGCCGGAGCGCGTGAGTTGCAGGAGCACGCCGGCGACGAAGAGATGCGCGAATTGGCGCGGGTCGAAATCGAAGCTTTGCAAGCTCGCCTGGCGCAAACCGAAACCGATCTGAAGCTGCTGCTGATCCCCAGCGATCCCAACGACGAAAAGAACGTGATTCTGGAAATCCGCGCGGGCACCGGCGGCGACGAAGCGTCGCTGTTCGCGGCCGACATTCTGCGCATGTACTCGCGTTACGCCGAGCGGCAGCGCTGGCGTCTGGAAGTGCTCGACGCGTCAGAATCCGGGATTGGCGGACTCAAGGAAGCGACCGTCTTGATCGAAGGCGACAAGGTCTATTCAAAGCTCAAGCATGAATCCGGCGTGCATCGCGTGCAGCGCGTGCCGCAAACTGAAGCCAGCGGACGCATACACACCTCGGCAATCACGGTCGCGGTCCTTCCCGAAGCCGAGGAAGTCGACGTGAAAATCGATCCCAAGGACCTGCGCATTGATACCTTTTGTTCCTCGGGACCCGGCGGCCAGGCGGTGAACACCACTTACTCAGCGGTGCGCATCACACACCTGCCCACCAATTTAGTCGTCTCGATGCAGGACGAGAGGTCGCAGATCAAGAACCGCGAAAAAGGGATGCGCGTTTTGCGCGCGCGTTTGCAGGAGCTGGAAGAGAGAAAGCAGCACGAAGCCGAAGCGAGCGAGCGGCGCTCAATGGTTGGCTCGGGAGATCGCTCGGAAAAGATTCGCACTTACAACTTCAAAGAAAACCGGGTCACCGATCACCGCATTGGCCTTACGATTCACCAATTGAATCTCGTGATGGACGGCGCGCTCGACGCGATCATTGAGGGACTCACCACTCACTATCAGGCCGAAAAGTTGAGAGAAGAATTTGTGACCGTGTAATAGGTCTTCTTTGCGCCTTCCTTTAGGTCTTTGCGCCTTTGCGTGAACTCCGACGAGGCGAAAGCATTTCACGCAAAGGCGCGAAGAGATTCCGAAGGCGCAAAGAAAGATCAGGACGCCACCTCCCGCCTGTTGCCTTCCCTTTTTCCTTTTACCTTTTGCCATCATGCCGCTCGTTGCCGTCATTCCAGAACCAAACGCGCCGGTCGAACTGCGCGAAGTTCCATCGCCCGATCTGGAAAACGATTCGGCTCTGTTTGAAGTCGAGCTATCGGAGGTCTGCGGCACCGACGTTTATCTTCAGCAAGGACGCTTGCAGGGTGTTCCCTATCCGCTGGTGCCCGGTCACGTTTCGGTCGGCCGGTTGAGCAAGATTCGCGGCACCCTGCGCGATGTCGAAGACCGGGAGTTTCGCGAAGGTGATCGCGCGACGTTTCTCGATGTGCACCGCAGCTGTAACGCCTGCTGGTACTGCCTGGTCGCGAAAGCCACGACGCGCTGTCCACAGCGAAAAGTTTATGGGATTACTTACGGGCTGGATGATGGATTGTGCGGCGGCTGGGCTGAACAGATTTATCTGAAGCCCGGCACGCTTTGCATCCGTCTCGATGCCGATGCCGAAAACTTCATGACCGGCGGCTGCGCTTTGCCGACCGCGCTGCACGCAGTCGAACGAGGTG
>DATGVD010000499.1:0-4657 GCA_035300785.1 Pyrinomonadaceae bacterium
AACGATCAGTTGGAAGCGGCGAAGGCTAAGTTCGTCGACGACTTCATGTCGCGGCCGTTGTTTGCCGCTCAATACAACGGCTTGAGCAACAGCGCTTACGTTGATGCGCTGATCAATACGGCCGCAGTGAACCTGGCGAACCGGCAGGCGCTGGTTGATGGACTGAGCGCCGGCACGCTGACCAGGGCGCAGGTGCTCAGACAGATTGCCGAAAGCGGCGAGGTCTACCAGAAGTATTACAACCAGGCGTTTGTGGTGATGGAATATTTTGGCTATCTGCGCCGCGACCCGGATGCTCTGTACTTGAACTGGATTCAGGTTCTGGATGCAAACCCGGCCGACTCGCGCCACATGGTCAACGGTTTTGTTAGCTCGACGGAATATCGCAATCGCTTCGCCCAGTGAGGGCGAAGGGCCAAGGGCAAAGCGCAAAGCGCAAAGCGTTGCTCTTAACTCTTGAGGGTCCGCGAAAAGTTCGTGATCTTACGACTCAACATGTCGCAATTCGTAAAGAGCGCATCGATGTCTGGGGAATTAAACAAGCCGAGACTCTCAAATACCATCAACATGGAAGCATCTTCGAACAAAGATCGTCTGGCAATATTTAGAAACTGCTTGAACTCCTGTGCATGGGTGCTGCCTGAGCCTTCGGCAATGTTATTAGTCAAAGAGAGTCCTGCAGCTCGCAATTGCTCTGCATAACGATAGAGTCGTCGTTTGTCTAGTTCATCCGCTAGCTTGTGGAGTTCCACCGCTAAGCTTCGAGCGAGTTGCCAAATCTCCAGATCTTCGAATCGGAAGTGAGGTCTCATCCCTTTGCGCTCAGCCCTTTGCACTTTGCCCGCTTAGGCCGAAAACATTTCCGCGACCCGATAGATTTCCTCGTCCAAACGTCTCAGATTTTGTACGGCCTCGTCGAGCGGCACCGTGACAACCCTGGTTCCGCGGAGTGCGGCCATGTGTCCCCAGTTGCCCTCGCGAATCATCTCGTAGGCTTTGATTCCAAAACGCGTGGCCAGGATCCGATCGAAAGGCGTGGGCGAACCCCCGCGCTGAACATATCCGAGTTTTGTGACGCGGGTCTGGATGCCGGTGCACCTTTCGATCTCGCCGGCGAGCGCTTCGCCGATACCGCCCAGATGACCATGTTGATAGATCGCGCTGCACTGACCCTCGGTCAGAAAGTCTTCGTCCCCGTGCGGGTGCGCGTCTTCGGCAACGACGACAATTGAAAACGCGCGGCCGTCCTTTCTGCGGGCTTCCAACAAGTCGCAGACGCGGGAGATTCTGAAAGGGTGCTCAGGCACCAGAATGACATCAGCACCGCCGGCAATTCCTCCGTAAGCCGCAATCCATCCCGTGTGCCGGCCCATGACTTCAACCACCATCACGCGATGATGCGATTCGGCCGTCGTGTGCAGGCGATCGACGGCGTCGGTAACGATTGAGACGGCCGTGTCGAAGCCAAAGGTGAAGTCCGTTCCGCAAATGTCGTTGTCGATCGTCTTGGGAATTCCCACGACCTGCAACTGGTGATCGCGCCAGAGGTCGCGCGCCGCTGACAGAGTTCCTTCACCGCCAACCACAGCCAGGCCCGAGAGTTTATGTTGCGCCCAGTTTTCTTTCAGGCGCACGATGCACTCCCCGTCCTTAAGAGGATTGAACCGTGACGTTCCGAGGATCGTGCCACCACGAGGGAGGATGCCGGCCACCGCGGACCGCGTCAGCTCAATACAATCGTTTTCAACCAGGCCGAGCCATCCGTTCCTGATCCCCAGAACGTCGACTGAGTCTGCGGCAGCGCGACGCGCAATCGCCCGAATGGCGGCATTTAATCCGGGGCAGTCGCCTCCGCCGGTCATGATTCCGATTCTCATCTTGTTCGTAACACTCGCCGCCAGCCCGTAATTACATCACCGCACTTAATAAAACCCGCGGCGAATTGCGCCTGAAGCGATAGTGTGGTTTAAGATCATTGCGCCCGTTAGCTCTGGTGTCAAACCACGAAGCATAAGATGCCTGAAAAGCAAGAACCACTAATCCTGGCGATTGAAACTTCGACGCGAGCCGGTAGCGTAAGCCTGGCGCGCGGCTTTCAGGTCCTGAGTGCAGTATTAGGAGATGGGACGTCTTCGCACTCGACGGACTTGATCGATAATGTCGAACGTGTTCTGCGTGAGGGGAGCGCAAGGCTAATTGACATTGATTTGTTCGCGGTCACCGCCGGTCCGGGGAGTTTCACCGGCTTGCGGATTGGCCTGGCTACGGTCAAGGCTTTCGCCGTTTGCGTTCAGAAACCATGCCTGCCTGTGTCCACTCTGGCCGCCATCGCTCATGCTGCCGGAGAGTCGGAGCGGACCGTGTCGATCCTGCCGGCCGGGCGCGGAGAGGTTTACGCGCAGGCGTTTTCAGTGCGCGCCGAAATCGTTTCTGCCCTCGACACCGCGTCGCATCTCAAACCTGCGGAGCTTCTTGAAAAATACGGCAACGCACGGACGCTCAGGTGGGCCGGCGAAGGAGCGCACCAGCATCTCGCGATTCTTCGGCAGGACGGCGTCGGCAACTGGATCAGTTCTGGTGAAGAAGAGGGTTGGAGCGTTGCTCCGCCTCCTCAATACCTGGCTAATTCAGTGGCCCGCCTGGCGCTGACCGATTACCGGGATGGAAAGGCAACTGATGCCGGCGAACTACAGGCGAATTACGTGCGCGCGTCTGACGCGGAAATCAACCAGCGATGGCTACAGCTAAACTCTTGATCGGTGATTCCGATCTAAACGTCGCGATTGAGCCGATGACTGAGCATGACTTGCTCGCGGTCGTCGAGATCGAGCAAGAATCCGGCCTGAGTCCCTGGGGCTGGGACGCCTATCACAAGGAGCTCCAGTCGCCGGAAGAGGTGATAATGCTCGTCGCGCGCGCCGATTCTGTGGGCAGAGCCGTTGCCGGCTTCATCGTTTCGCGCCTGATCGGGCCGGAGTTGCATGTTTACAACGTGGCGGTGAGACCAGAGCTTCGCAGGCGAGGCCTTGCGGCGCGGTTGCTCGGGGCTGTGCTTGAGTGGGGCCGGTTGAACGGCGCCGACCTGGCTTTTCTGGAAGTTCGCGAAGGAAACAGGGCCGCTCAGAACCTTTATCGCGATTGCGGCTTTCAGGTCACGGGCCGTCGCCGCCAGTATTACGCGGCGCCCATGGAAGATGCCCTCCTAATGTCCGTTTCTTTGAGATCGAAGCCTTGATTTGGAGTCGCCGTTTGGGCTAACATTCGCACCATGACGAACTGCCGCAGGGCCTTCCCACCGCGTGAACAATTTTCTTTCCAACTTGAACATCTTGAGAGGAGATTACCGAAATGGAAATCGAGAGCGTTAAGGCCGAACTGATGACGAGCAATCCTGAGTTTCGGGAGCTCGCCCGCGAACACGGTCGTTACGAAGCCCGCCTGAGCGAATTATCTTCGCTTTCATACCCGAGCGACGAAGAGCAGATGGAAGAAAGCACGCTGAAGAAAAAGAAGTTGGCTATTAAAGATCAAATGTATTCATTGATGCTCCAGCATGAAAAGAGCTTGAGTACTACGCATTAATATCGTCAGAAGCCGGGCGGCAAGTTTCCTGAGGCCGGCCCGGCTGAATCTAGACTGAACTAAGACGGGGACGACAGATCCACTGTTGGGCCCCGTTTTGTTCTAGTCGCGTTGCTTTGCCCAGATAGGCTCTGACGGAAAACTATGGTTCGCGACGGATTTCCATACGTGGTTGCGCCGGTCGTCCTAAGTCTGCCTCCGGCTTTCTTCGGCTACTGGCCGATCTCGTTGGGGCTGCTGGCCCTGGCGGGGTTCATGGCGTTCTTCTTTCGCGATCCGCGACGCACGGTTCCGACTGAGCCGGGTATCGTCGTAGCCCCGGCGGATGGCCGGATCACGATAGTGAAAAGAGCGGACGGCCAGAATACCGAGTCTCTGGTCAGCATTTTTCTCTCACCGCTCGACGTCCACGTAAACCGTTCCCCAATCGGCGGCGAAATCACGGAAATTGCCTACCAGAGCGGCAAGTTCCTGATGGCCACGAACCCGAGGGCGCGCTTGCTGAACGAGCAGAATACGCTCACAATTCGCGGGTCGGAGTTGACCGTCAGGTGCACCCAAATCGCCGGGATTCTGGCGCGGCGGATTGTTTGTTGGAAGCGGGAAGGCGAGAGGGTAGAATGTGGCGAGCGTTTTGGGATGATCAGGTTTGGTTCGCGCACGGACGTGGTCATGCCGTCATCCGTTGAGATAGTGGTCGAAGAAGGAATGCACGTGCGCGGCGGAGTCACGATAATCGGAAGAGTCACAAAATGAGCCTCCCTCGTTTCCAGGCAGGGAATCCATTTAACCCGGATCCATCAGGCCATAAGGGCTTGAAGAAGGGCGTCTACCTGGTGCCGTCGCTGTTTACGGCTCTGAATATCTTCGCCGGCTTCTTTTCTTTGATGGAAACGATGACTGGCTTTAGCCTGCTGGGAACCGGCGACGCGACAAAACACTTTGACTATGCGGCGATGGCCATAGGATGGGCTCTCCTTTTCGATATTCTCGACGGGCGGGTAGCGCGGATGACCAGGACCACTACTGAAATCGAAAAGGAGAGCCCATCCTATGGCCATCGCCGCATAGTCAA
>DATGVD010000500.1:0-2775 GCA_035300785.1 Pyrinomonadaceae bacterium
GCGTTTGCAATCACACCGGCAAGCGCTACGTTTGCTGACGCCAAGCGTTTTCGCGCGGCGCTCGCGCGGTTGGATGAGTTCATCGCTGCGCACCTGCGCGACGTGGGCGCGCCGGGCATGACACTGGCGCTGGCCACGCGCGCAGGTCTGCTGCGCGCTTCGACCTACGGTTTCACAGATAGGAAGACCGGCGCGAAGGTGCAACCCAACACTCTGTTTGAGATTGGATCCATTTCGAAATCGTTTGTCGCGCTCTCCCTGATGCAGATGCGCGAAGAAGGCAAGTTCGATCCA
The DNA here is from genome assembly GCA_035300785.1 of Pyrinomonadaceae bacterium. Lineage (GTDB taxonomy): Bacteria > Acidobacteriota > Blastocatellia > Pyrinomonadales > Pyrinomonadaceae > UBA11740. The sequence goes on from DATGVD010000500.1 coordinate 295, forward strand.
AGCCAACCAATTACGACTTATCTTCCCTGGCTCAAGATTGATTCGAAGTATGCGCCGATCACCGGCCATCATTTGCTCAGCCATACTTCGGGACTGCCGGATGGCGTGCCGTTTGAATTGATTGGGTTCGATCAGCCGCTGTGGACGGGGTTTGCGCCGGGCGAGCACTTCGCTTATTCGAACATTGGCTATGACCTGCTGGGCCGCGTGCTGGAAGCTATTGATCGACAGACGCTGGCCGCAGTGCTGCGCCGCCGCGTGCTTGATCCACTGGGCATGACGTCGAGCGAGCCCGTAATCACGAACGCGATCCGGCCGCGCATGGCCATCGGTTACGCGCCGATGTTTGACGATCGGCCGTTCCCTTTGCGCGGAGCGCTGGCCGAAGCGCCCTGGGTTGAATTCGGCGAGGGAGCTGGTAGCGTCTCGTCGACGGCCACGGACATGGGTAAGTACCTGACGATGTTGCTCAATCGTGGCGCCGTCCGGGACACCAGCCCGACTATTATAGAGGGCTCAAAGCGCGATCGAATCTTGAGCGAAGAGACTTTCAAATTGATTTCAGCGCCAGCGATTAAGGCGCCGTTCTGGGGCGAAGATGCGAGCTATGGTTATGGCCTCTGGACGAGCGAAACGGAAGGCCGCATGTTGTTACGCCACACGGGCGGCATGGTCGCGTTTAGTTCGGCCATTCACGTCGATCTCACCAGTGGCACGGGAGTGTTTGCGTCAGTCAACGCTAACCTCGCTGGTTATCGACCGAACGTGGTCGTGAAGTATGCGCTCGATCTTTTGCGAGCGACGATCGATGGAAAGACTCTTCCCGCGGCACCCAGCACGACCACAACACCAGATAAGATTCCGAACGCGGCGGACTTTGGGGGAACGTTTACTTCTGCGGACGGATCGAAACTTGTGTTGTCAGCGGATCGAAGCAGACTGTGGCTCGCCGTTGGTAGTCAGCGCGTCGCCCTGGAGAGCGCCGGGCCCAATCGCTTCTTCGTCAAGCATCCAGACTTCGAATTGTTCCTTTTGGAATTCGGACGCGATCACGACAAGGTCGTGGAGGCTTTTCATGGCGCACGGTGGTTTACAAACGATCGCTACGCGGGCCAAAAGACGTTTGAGTATCCGAAAGTATGGGACGCGTACGCCGGACATTACCGCAACGACAGCCCGTGGTTCGGCAGCACGCGGATCTTCGTGCGCAAGGGAAAGCTGACCGCGGAGGGCACGCCGCTCACCCCGCTCGGCGATGGAGTGTTCCGCGCCGGCGCGGAAGAATGGTCGCCAGAGCGCATCAGCTTCGGCCCGGTGGTTGATGGCCGCGCCACGCGCATGAAATTCTCCGGCATTCAGTTTTACCGCACATTTACGCCGTGACTGTCAGAACCAAGAGCGGTAGCGACCGGGATCTTCACTCAGCTTGATTTTATGATCCGGTCGCTACCGCTCCCGGTTCTGACTCAAAAGTGTGGGTGACCACATTGACCCAGGTCCGCGACCTCGTGATGATGGCTGCGGTCATGGGGAAACTATCGATAATTTTTCTACTCGCTCTCCTCACGCTCAATCTCATCTCTAACCGCGTGACGGTCGCCGACGAGCCGCCCCGGAGTGGCATTGAAAACCCGGCGGCACTGCAAAACTTTTTTCGCGCACTGGCGGATGCGCGATCGCGACAGAGACTCGAGCCGGTGCGCATCATGCACTTTGGCGATTCGCATACGGCCGCAGACGTCATGACCGCAGATATCCGGCGCCACTTTCAGGGCGATTTTGGCGATGGCGGCGCCGGCTGGATTGTCCCGAAGAATCCGATGAGCACGCGCCGGCCGGGTGTCACGAGCGGCGCAACTTCGGGTTGGTCGATTGAGGGAATCGGCGGACGCATCGCGCCGCATCGAATCTATGGCCCGGCCGGAATCGCTCTGAGCACAAGTCAGCCGAATGAGCGCGCCTGGGTCGAGGCCTCCGGCAATCATTTCGAGTTGTACTACGTGCGCCAACCCGGCGGCGGCAGAATCGATGTGTTGGTCGACGGCCGGAGCGTGCTCGATGCTCCGCTGTCACTGTCGTCGCCAATGCCTGGAGCTTCGCACCTTTTCTTTGATACGCCCGCTGCGAACGGCCGGCACCGCGTCGAAATTCGCACGATGAGCGAGGGCCAGGTCAGCATTTTGGGAATCGTTTCGGAGCACATCGCGCCCGGCGTCGTCTATGACGTACTCGGTGTCAACGGGGCGCACGCCAGTCGCATCCTCAGTTGGAACCAACCCGCCCTGGCGGCTGTGCTAACCGACCGCAAACCCGATCTGATTGTGCTCGAATACGGCACCAATGAAGTTGTCGACAACGGTTGGACCGTCGCCTCTTACCAACGCTTTCTCGCCGGCATTATGCGCAGATTGCAGAGCGCGGCCCCGCAGGCGTCGCTGATCCTGCTCGGCCCGCCGGACCGCAGCGACCTGCCCGTCGCGG